>NZ_BDGT01000030.1 GCF_001748285.1 Thermogemmatispora onikobensis
TAGGGCAGGTCACCCACGTGTTCCTCACCCGTCCGCCACGCCCTCCCCTCGCGGAAAGGACGTTCGACTTGCATGTGTTAGGCACGCCGCCAGCGTTCGTCCTGAGCCAGGATCAAACTCGCCATCCAGAAGATCTATCTGAAAGTCTCCTCTTCTGGAGACCCTCAATGGCATTCTGGTAAAGGCTAGCTGCCTGTATACCCAGGTTTCCGGTCGTCACTCAACTCAAAGCCTTATCACTCTTCAGTTGTTCAGGTACACCTGGCACTATGGCCATGTGATCCATCGAGCGCCCGGGGCAGGTTTGGTGTTTGTTTCTGCGTTCCCGAGCGCAGTGGAGATGATAGCACTGTTTGGCACGGCTGTCAAGGGGGTGAGGCGAGGAATTTGGAAAAAAATCCGAAGGTCTTCCCTGCTGGGCCAGTGGACCATACCCAAGGCAGGCATATATTCATCAGGATGGTCGGTCGGCCAGGAGTGGGCAATTGCAGCTCTGCAGCGAGCGCGCTACAACAAGAGGAGAGAGGGCCTGATCCTCTTTCTCATCCCAGCTCATGCATGGCGTAGACCCAGAGGGGTAGACGATGCTCCCGTCCCTCGCTTTCCCTGACCGGTCGTTGCTCACACTGATAGCTATGGAGAAACTGATGCAATTGCTGACTATGCTGACTGTCAAGGATATAGCGCCGCTCAGCGATTTCAACGATCAACCCCTCGTGGCTGGTTCGAAAGACGAGTGGTCCCAGCACCAGGCTATCGCGCTCCATACCGCTCTGTTTTTTCCTCCTCCTCAGCGTTCTATCCGTAGGTAGGGTAGGCCCGCCGCTCGGGAGAGACAGCGGGCCTGCTAGTGCACGGGCAAGAGTCGCCCGCTATGCACATCGTAAACGAATCCAATAATCTCGCTTTCTTTTAGAAGAAAAGGAGAAGAGCGGAGCAGGGCGATGTCATCGCGCACCGACTGCTCCAGATCTTTAAATGGTAAGAAGTCAATCCCAGAGGCGTCTGCGCCGAATTGCTCTTGCAGGCGTCGTTGCAGATCAGCGTTCTCGAAGGTGAGCATGCCACAGTCGGTGTGGTGAATCACCAGGATAGTTGTGGTCCCCAATAACTGTTGAGAAATGATGAGTGAGCGCAGGGCCTCCGCCGTGCGTCCCCCAGCGTTGCGAATGACGTGAGCGTCACCTTCCTCTAATCCCAGGATACGCGCCGGATCAATTCGCGCATCCATACAGGTGACAATCGCTAACCTCCTGGCTGGCGGCAGCGGTAGCTCCCCCTTCTGAAAGGTGGAGGCGTAACGTTCGTTGGCCGCCAGCAGCTCCTCAATAAGTGACATGGCTCCTCCCGCCGCAGCTATTGTTGACTTAGTTGATCTACTAAAAGAACTTGCTCTGAGTATAGGCCGGCAAGAGAGGACTGTCAAGAGATAGGCCCAAAAGGAGGATCAGGGAGGCTGCTCCTCCGGGCCGGTTGTGAGTGGTGGCGTGAGAGGTGGGGGTGGTCCGCCGCGATCACGGGGTGGCTGCCCATCTTGTTCGAGATAGTAGCTGACTACCAGGGCTGCGCCCACTCCCAGAGGGATCAGGCCCGGTAGCAGCCAGGGACCGAGGTGAAAGGGGGCAGCAGTCAGAGTCGGAGGGAGCATGAAGCCCAGGGGATAGAGACCAAAAGTCAAGGCCAACCCAACCATCATGGTGATGAGTCCCGCCCGTAAGGCTCGCCGGCTGCGATTGCGCCTCTGCAGGTTCTCCAGATCCAGGCCGCGGGCAATCAGCGCCATGCGCTCTCGATGGTCAAGATAGCGCAGCAGGACGATAAAGCCACAGAAGATTATCAGGGCCAGGAGCCAGCCCAAAAGGGCTGCCAGGACGTTCGATGACATGCATCTGACCTCGTTACTGTTGCCTCGCGTGTATAATATATAAGATAAGTCGGTTGAGAAAGGGTCCTGCACTACGAATTTGTTTCGTTCCTGGCCGAGCTTCGCTCTCCAGTCGTACCAGGCTTGATGCACAACCTATGAACGAGGATCTGCTGCATTCCGCTCGCAGCCTGAATCTTCCCCTCTCCAGCGCTGCCCGCGCTCGCCTGGAGCAGGACGACGCTCAGCTCGTGAAAGCCAGCCAGCGTGGAGACCGCGAGGCTTTCGCTCTGCTCGTCCAACGCTACCAGCGACGCATCTTTAATATGATTCTGCGCATGCTGCAGGACTACGAGGAGGCTTGCGAGATCACACAGGAGGCCTTCCTGGCCGCCTGGCAGGGCCTGCCTACCTTCCGCGGCGAGGCCCGTTTCCCTACCTGGCTCTATCGCATCGCCTACAATTGTTGCCTGCGCCAGCTCGAACAGCGCAGACGCGATAAGGCCCTCCAGAACGCTATGCAGGAACAGCAGCTCCTGGATGAAGCCGGTGACCAGAGACGTCAGGCCGAGTCTACTCTCGAAGCCCGTGATCGCCTGGCTCTCGTTCGTGAACAACTGGAGGCGTTACCTACAAAGTACCGCATTGTTCTGGTGCTGCGACACCTGCAGGAAATGACCTATGAGGAGATGGCGGAGATTTTGATGATGCCGATCGGTACGATTAAAACTCATCTCTTCCGAGCCCGTAATCTGCTCAAGGAGCGCCTACAGGCTCTACAAGCCCAGCGCCAGGCGGATTCACAGAAAGCGGAGGTGACGAATGCGCTGCAGTGAGGCTGCCTCTCAGCTTCAGCTCTATCTCGATGGGCGTTTGCCTGGCGAGCGCCTGCCGGCTCTGGAGAGCCATCTGGCGCGTTGCTCACACTGCCGCGCTGAGCTGGAGCTGCTTGAGGAGGTTGTGCACCATCTGGAGAGTTTTCAGCTGGTTCCTGAGCCAGAGGATCTCTCTCAGCGGATTATGGAGCGCGTTGCTCTGACCCCGCAGCAACAGCCTGCCTCGATCTTTGCCCAGCTGCGCCCTTCTCCCGGCGAGCTGCTGGCCGCCGCATTGTTGGCAACAATCGCTTCCCTGGGTAGCCTGCTGACTCAGCCAGCTGTTCTTCGTTTGCTCCCGCTGGAGGGTAGCCCGCTGATCGGTCTCCTGGCCTCCTTCACCCATCTACTGCAATCGATGGATGCGACGACACTGATGCTGGTCTGCTGGGTAATGGGCACGTTCATCGGCATCTGCATCACGCTGCTGGTAGCTGGAGAGGAGCTGCGTTCACGCTGGCTGCGCGCCGTTTGGGAACGCCTGCCTGTCCTGCACTGAGCTCGTTGCTCAGTTGGGCAGGACAGACCCAAACGCTGCCTGCCCTCCCGCTCTTCTTTCCCTTCCTCGATCCGTGCAGATGGTAGCTCGCTCGCGCCTGGTCCGCCCAGCTCTGGCGGAATATGTCCCTCTGCCTCTGATTTCTGCCACTCGCTCACTGCCCCTCTGGCCTGAGCCACTCCCGCTCCTGCCGTGCTTCCGCCGCTGTGGGTCGCTCTCCCTGATCCTCCTGCGTGGCGCGCTGGTCGGTCGAGGAATGCCGCACTCTGACTGGGATCGCGCTTGCGCCGCCTGTCGGAGGGTCAGCTCCTGGCAGCACAACACACAAAAAGAGGCACTGGTTTTTCAACCAGTGCCTCGCCAGGTCGGGGCGAGAGGATTTGAACCTCCGACCACCACAACCCCATTGTGGTGCGCTACCGGGCTGCGCTACGCCCCGCCATTGACAACTGCAGTATAGCAGAATGGCTTTTCCTTTGTCAAGCCCTGGTCCGCTCGCCCGGTAGGGCCTCCTTGCCTGCTCAAGGCTGGCTGAGCTGCCCGGTCAGGAAGTCAGGCATCAGGCGTCAAGCGCCTGGACCGTAATGGCCTCGCGCCCGAGCAGTTCCTCAAGTTTTGCATGCAGCTCTGGCGAATAATGCATCGTGTTATCGCGTGGACGCAGGCGTACCCGCCAATGGCCGTTTTCGATGATCAGCTCATAGCGGTCGCGCCCGGGCCGTTCCTGAATGTAGCGGTAGAGGTCCTGCAACTTGATGAGGTCGTCGGAGACAGCGCGCTCGCTCTCGCCGCCGGTGCGGAAGCGCAGGCAGACCTGATGACGGCGGCGATTCAGCTCCTCCTCGGCGGCCTGCAGCGGCTCGATTTCGTCGCAGATCAGCGTTGGCTCATCGCGACGCAGCTGCACCTTGCCACGCATGAGGACTACCGCCTCTTCAACCCAGCGATCTGCGGTACGCTCGTAGACACGCGGGAAGACCGTTACTTCGACCGTTCCTGTCAGGTCCTCCAGCTTCGCCACGCACATGGTCTCGCCTTTCTTGGTGGTAATGCGCCGCGCCTCTAGAATGGTGCCGCCGAGCGTCACTTCCTGGTTCTCCAGTTCTTCGCTGAGCTGGCTGGTGGTATGGGTGGTGCGCTTGCTCAGCAAATCGCTGATGTAGGCCAGGGGATGGCGGGAAATATAGGCGCCCAGTAGCTCCTTTTCCCAGTTGAGCAGCTGCTTGCGTGGGATTTCGGGTGTTTCAGGATTGAGGCGAAAGGCGAAACTTTGCTCCAGGCTCAGGCTTTCGCCGAAGAGGCTGACCAGCCCTTTTTCACGGGCAGCGCGCTCGCTCTTGCCGATCTGCATGGCCCGCTCGACGCCATCGAGGAGCTGATGGCGTTTGCCATCGCCCAGGCTATCCATCGCTCCGGCTTTGATGAGCGTTTCGATCACGGCCCGGGTCACTGTGCGTGGGTCGACGCGGATGCAGAAGTCGGCCAGGTCGCGGAAGGGACCACCCTCAGCCCGGGCTTTGAGGATCTCTTCGATAGGGCCTTCGCCGATGCCTTTGATGGCCAATAGACCAAAGCGGACGCCGCCGTTTTCGACAGTAAAGCCCTTTTGGCTGGCATTGACGTCCGGCCCCCAGACGGGAACGCCAAGGCGCTTGCACTCGGCTACGGCGTTGGCGATTTTCTTGGCATCTGCCGCCTCCGTGGTCATGGTGGCTGCCATGAATTCTGCGGGGTAGTTGGCCTTGAGGTAGGCGGTATAGTACGCCACAACTGCGTAGCTGGCGGCGTGCGCTTTGTTGAAGCCGTAGCCCCCAAAGGGCAGGATCAGCTCAAAGAGCTGTTCGGCTACTTCACGCTTCATGCCGTTTTTGAGACAGCCCTCCACGAAGTCGCCCTTGTAGCTCTCGACTTCGTCCATCTTCTTCTTGCTGAGAGCCTTGCGGAACTTGTTGACCTTGCCCCACGAGAAACCAGCCAGGTTGACGGCAATCTGCAGCACCTGGTCCTGATAGACGATGACTCCATAGGACTCTTCTAGCCACTCTTTGAGGCGTGGATCAAGGTAGCTGACCTGCTTCCTGCCATGCTTGGCGGCGATGAAGTCGGGAATGCTATCCATCGGCCCGGGACGATAGAGGGCCACCATGGCGGTGATGTCTTCGATGCAGGTCGGCTTGAGCTGCTTGATGTACTCGCGCATCTTGGCACCCTCAAGCTGGAAGATGCCTGTGGTCTCTCCTTCAGCCAGTAGGGCGAAGGCGCGGGCGCGCTTCTCGTTCAGCTCACGACTGCGCTCGTCGATCTCGGGCAGAGGATCAAGCGGCAGCTGCTCCAGGATCACCTCCTCACCGCGCGACTGCTTGATGAACTTGAGGGTGTTGTCCAGAATGGTCAGGTTGGAGAGGCCCAGGAAGTCGAATTTGATCAGGCCCAGCTCTTCCAGGTGAACCTGCTCGTACTGAGTCTTCCAACCCTGCGAGGGATCTTTCGGGTTAATGGCCTGCAAGGGCACGAAGTGCTCCAGCGGCTCGTTGGCAATGATGACGCCAGCAGCGTGGACACCGGTGCCGCGAACCGACCCTTCAAGGGCCATCGCCTGATCGAGCAGCTCATGTGCCGTGGGACTCTGGTCATAGAGGGCGTGCAGCTCACGGACGCCGTCAACAGCGCTGCGCAGTGTGACCTTGGGACCTGCCGGGATCAGACGGGCAATGCGATCACCTAACTCCTGCTGCCCCATGACACGCGCAACGTCGCGCACCGAGTTTTTGGCGGCCATCGTCATGAAGGTGACCATCTGAGCGACACACTCCTGCCCGTACTTGCGCGCTACGTAGTCGATGACCTCAGCACGCCGGTCATCGGGAAAGTCCATATCGATATCAGGCATGTCCGAGCGCTCGGGATTGAGGAAGCGCTCAAAGAGCAACTGGTAGCGCAGTGGATCTACGTTCGTGATGCCGAGCACGTAGGCCAGCAGGCTGCCCGCCGCCGAGCCACGCGCCGAGCAACGGATGCCGTGCTGGCGCGCGTAGTTCACGAAGTCCCACTCGATGAGGAAATAAGGAACAAAGCCTTTCTGGACAATCAGGTTGAACTCGTAGTCAAGCTGCTGCTTGATGCGCTCGGTCATCTCGCCGAAGCGCTCCTTGACACCTTGCAGACAGAGATGATAGAGATAGGCTTCCTGAGAGGGGAATTCGGGGGGAATGGCATAGGCCGGCAGCGAGGCTTTGTACGCCAGAGGATCAACCTCGCAGGATTCGGCAAGACGCACCGTGTTCAGCAGCGCTTCCGGCAGATCAGGAAAGAGCTGCAGCATCTCCTCGGGACTGCGTAAGTAGAATTCGTGGCTCTCGAATTTGAAGCGCCGCGGATCGCTCAGCTGGCTCTGAGTCTGGACGCAGAGAAGCACCTCATGGGTGTGAGCATCCTCGGCATTGACATAGTGCAGGTCGTTGGTGGCAATCAGAGGTACGCCTAGCTCGCGATGAAGCTCGTAGAGGCGCTTATTGACGATCTCTTGCTCGGGATAGCCAGAGTGCTCCTGGATTTCGAAATAAAAGTTCTCTGGACCAAAGACATCTTGATACCAGCGAATGACTTTGCGCGCCTCGTCAATCTTGTCATGGATGAGAAGCTGCGGGATCTCGCCCCCCAGACAGGAGGAGGTGGCGATCAGACCCTCACCGTATTGCTCCAGACAGCGACGGTCGATGCGCGGTTTGTTGAGATGCACCCCTTCGGTGTTGGCAATGGTGGTCAGCTTCATTAAGTTGCGGTAGCCCGTATAATTCTTCGCCAGGAGCAATAAATGGTTATAATCTTCTTTATAGCGCTTGGTGCGATCATGAAGATCTTCAGTCAAATAGGCTTCGACACCGATAACAGGGTGAATACCTTCGTTTTTGCAGGCTTTATAGAACTCGATGGCCCCATACATGACGCCGTGGTCGGTAATGGCCAGATGCTTCATGCCTAGCTCTTTTGTGCGCTTGACCAGGGCGTTGATGCGGCTGAGGCCATCGAGTAGGGAGTACTCCGTATGGACGTGCAGATGGGCAAAGTCGGGAGCCATGGCTGAATATTTGCCTCCGCCGAAAGAATTTCCAGTACTTCAGGATAGAAGGCGCTATCTGCCCTGTCAATGTGACCATCGGCCTATGACCTGCACCCGCCCGCCACCTGCTGCCTGCCGACTACGGTCCTGTCCCCTTGACACAGCAAGCGTTCGTTATTACACTTTACCTTGTAACCGGTTACGATACCGGTATCGTAACCGGTAACGTCTAGAAGGCGACAGCATGGCAGAGGTTGCATGCAAGACGCAGTGAGGCAGGAGCATGAGCACGCGCATGACGATCAGCGATATCGCCCGCCTGGCTGGTGTCTCCAAGGCCACGGTCTCGCGGGTCCTCAACCACAAGCCGGACGTTGATCCGGTGACGCGCGAGCGCATCTTGCGCATTATGGAAGAACATAATTTTGTGCCGAGCGTGACCGCCTCGGGCCTGGCTGCCGGCAAGGGCCACCTGATCGGGGTTCTGGTGCCGGCCCTCACCTGGCCGCTGATCCCTGACATCATGCGAGGCATTGCCGAGGTTGTTGAAGAGACCAGCTATGAGCTGGTGCTCTATAGTATTAAGAGCAGCAACCACGAGCGCGACCGCAGCGACGTCATTAACCGCATTCTGGCGAATCGCCTGATCGCAGGATTGCTGGCGATTTTCCCGGGTCAGTCCGCACGCTACCTGCCTGCACTGCAGCGGCAGGGCCTGCCTGTGGTCTTGCTCGATGATCAGGGACTGCCGCCCGAGCAGCTTCCGTGGATCACAGCGGATAATCGCGCCGGTGCTTATGCGGCGACCCGTCATCTGATTGAGCTGGGCCATCGGCGCATCGCTCATATTCAAGGACCGCTCAAGTATCAGGTTTCGCGCGAGCGCTTCCAGGGCTATTGCGAGGCTCTCCAGGACCATGATATTCCGTTGGAACCGTCGCTGATCCTGCAGGGCGATTTTATGCCCCCTGGAGGCCGGGCCTGCGCCTGCCAGTTCTTCGCTATGCCGGAGCGGAGCCGCCCAACGGCCATCTTCGCCGCCAGCGATCTGATGGCTTATGGTGTCATGGGAGCCGCCGAGGAGTTTGGCCTACGCATCCCGGAAGATGTCTCGCTGGTTGGCTTCGATGATATCTCCTCGTCTGGCCATATGCGCCCACCTTTGACTACCGTGCGCCAGCCCCTGGCGGAGATGGGCCGCTGCGCGCTAGAGCTGCTGCTGTCGCTCTTAGAGACCCCTGACCGCCCTGGGGTTGCTCTGCTACGCGCTTCGCCGCTGTTGGCGCACTTTGCTGGCTCGTCGCTCCCGCAGTCGCAATCAGCAATGACCACCGCTACGCTGGAGAGCGCGGAGCCGGTGCGCCTCCGTCTGGCAACAACGCTGGTGGTGCGAGCGACAACGGCTCCCCCTCCTTGCTACGCCCGCTTGTAGTCCAAGACAGATCTGTCGTGGCGATCTCGCTGCCGGCGGGTGCAGCAGCGAGATCAATCGGGCCAGGATGATGCTGCCCCTCTCTCGCTAAAGTCAGGATCAGGGCAGACCTTCTTGCCCCAGGCGGTCAGGATGTAACAGAGACCGGCGAAGTCTTCGTCCAACATTTCTAGAATGGCGCGGCGATACAGGGCGTCAAATTCAGCCGGCGTGGTGACCCCCGCGTCCAGGAGAAAGGGCCGGCTCAGCCATAGCTCGACTTCGTAGCCGCGCGAGAGGGCTTCATGGGCTTCGCTGCCAGCAGAGAAGTCCAGAACATAGGCCCGCTGCTGGATCTGACCACAGCCCGCTTCGCGCAGGAGGGCGGCCAGCCGCGGCAGGATGCCGAGATGATGGCTGGGTGGCGGGAAACTGCGCCCCGTACGCTGAAAGGCCCGCCGGGTCAGCTCCTGAAGCTGCATAAAGGCCGCGCCATTGCTGATTGGTCGCTCAAATTCGGTGAGCCGCAGGATGCCCCCAGGCCGGCAGATACGCCAGGCTTCATGCAAGACTCGTGGCCAGGTGGCAGGCGTAAGGAGACCCGTCAGGTCGCGGGCATTGATCAGGTCAAAATGGTCGTCGGGCAACGGCAATGGCTCCAAGAGATCCATAACCTCAAAACGCGCGTTGCTTAGTCCCTGCACCTGCGCCTGGGCTCGCGCATATTGGACGAGGGTCTCACTGATGTCTATGCCCGTGACCTTCGCCCACGGATAGCCCTGGGCCGTCTCCAGTACCCAGCCCCCAGGTCCACACGCCAGGTCCAGGATGCTTTCTAATCGCAGGCCCTCGACTCCTTCCGGCAGAACTCCCCCCATCGCCTCGTTGACTAGCCTGTCCCGCAACATGAGACGCGCCGTCTCCGCTGCGTTCTCCGCATCCAGTACGTAGCCGCAGTCTCTCAGGATGTGGTTCTGGGAAGCCACCATGAAATGCACTCCTTCATTCACCTCAAACGCCAGTCCTACGGGGTAAGATGGATATCTGCCCCGAGTTCGCGAGAAAATAGTTTTTTCTCTAAAGCAGAGTTTTACTGCATTGTAGTATAGGCTGAAAGGCTATTTTGCATCAAGATATTGTACTGCAAGATGGTAGTTATCGGTCACCGAAACTATACCGATTCTGTTCTGTAGAAAGCATAGCAGGCTACCCTCCCCCGGCCTTGCCAGAGATTACCCGAAAGTGCTACAATGAGGCTGTTCCATTCAATGGAAACAGCAATCTGTCCTTTGGACAGGACGAAGTGTGGGTAGAAGCACTGTGACTGACTACCATATTGAGGTACGGGCAACCTCGCCGCAGTATGACATTCCCGCCCAACAGCTCGCCCGCGAGCTGTCCTATCTTTCGCGCGCCAGGCTGCCCGCGCTGGTTGCTCTCTCCGAGAGCCATCCCCCCCTTTTTCTCCGCACTGCTCAGCTTTATTCTCTTAGTGGAGCCTGCTCGCCTGAAGAGATGCTACGCCTCGCCCGCGAGCTGCTGGCCGATCCTGTCACTCAGACCTTCTCTTTGCTGCCTTCTGCTGCGCGCTCTTCCTCTGGTGCTACTGGCCATATCATAGACGTATTTTTTCTTCCAGGTGTCACTGATACCCTGGCGGAGAGCGTCTTACTTGCCGCCTCATTGCTGGGAATCGCCGGCCTGGAACGAGTTTCGACGGGCCGGCGTTATTTTCTGGATGAGCGCCTGAGTCGGCAGGAGGTACGTGCTATTGCTGAGGCCTTGCTCTATAACCCGGTCATTCAGTTCTACCGCTTGCTGCCGGCAGAAGGCGAGCGAGCAACCGGCAGCCCTGGACGCTCAGCTTCTCGCGTTTCGTTGACTGATCCTGCTCCTTCTCCTTCCTCTTCCCCCCATGTCGCTCGCCTGGCCCTCTCTGAAATGAACGTTGAAGAGCTGAGCAATTTAAGTAGACAGAGAATGTTGGCGCTGACGACCGAGGAGATGCAGGCGATTCAGGAGTATTTCCGCCGGCAAGGGCGCGAGCCGACCGATGTGGAGCTGGAGACGCTGGCTCAGACCTGGTCAGAGCATTGTTCTCATAAGACGTTTAAGGCCACGGTGGCTTACCGCGAGCTGACACCCGCCGGGGAGGTCGCGCTGGAGGAGACGATCCCCGGCCTGCTGCGCTCTTTCATTATGCGGGCAACGAGTGAGCTGGCTCGTCCCTGGGTGGTCTCGGCTTTCAGTGATAATGCCGGGCTGGTGCAGTTTACGGATGGGTACGATCTGGCTTTTAAGGTGGAGACGCATAATCATCCGTCAGCGATTGAACCGTTTGGCGGGGCCAATACGGGGGTCGGCGGGGTGATCCGCGATGTGCTGGGAGTTTCGGCCCGCCCTATTGCCTGTACCGATGTGCTCTGCTTTGGGCCGCCCGATACGCCGGTGGAAGCGCTGCCTCCGGGCGTGTTGGCGCCGCGGCGCGTGGCTTCGGGCGTGGTGAACGGGGTGCGCGACTACGGCAATAAGATGGGCATTCCGACGGTCAATGGGGCTGTGCTCTACCACCGCGAGTATCTGTGCAATCCGCTGGTCTTCTGTGGCTGTCTCGGCCTGCTGCCTCACGGGAGTCATCCCCGGCGCGTGGAGCCGGGCGATCTGGTGGTGGTCCTCGGTGGTCGTACAGGGCGCGATGGAATCCACGGGGCGACGTTCTCGTCCGGCGAGATGAGTAGCGAGACGCAGGCAGTGGCCGGCAGCGCGGTGCAGATCGGGGCGCCGATTACGGAGAAGAAGGTGGCCGATGTGGTTCTGCAGGCCCGTGAGCGCCGTCTCTATCATGCTATCACCGATTGTGGTGCGGGCGGCTTCTCGTCAGCGATCGGTGAGATGGGGGCTGAGACGGGGGTGCGAGTGGACCTGGCGCAGGCGCCGCTGAAGTATCAGGGGCTGGCCCCCTGGGAGATCTGGCTCTCGGAGGCGCAGGAGCGCATGGTGCTGGCTGTGCCGCCGGCCTGCCTCGATGAGCTGCTGGCGTTGTGCGCGCTGGAGGAGGTGGAGGCCACAGTCCTGGGCGAGTTTACTGCCGATGGACGGCTGACGGTAACCTGGGGAGAGGAGGTGGTGGCCGACCTGGAGATGGCTTTCTTGCACGAGGGCCGTCCTCAGCGCGCTCTGGAAGCTGTTTGGCAACAGCGCCCGCTGACAGTCGGATCGGCGACAGCCTCTCCGGAGGCTTTGCCCGATGCGGCTGATGCTCTGTTGACGCTGCTGCGCCACCCGACGATTGGCTCGAAAGAGGGAGTTGTGCGGCGCTACGACCATGAGGTGCAGGGAGCCACCGTGCGCAAGCCACTGGTGGGACGCGCCGGCAATGGTCCCGGCGATGGGGCGGTCTTGCAGCCACTGCTGGAGGATCTGACGTTGCCGCGCGCCGCGGTGGTGCTGACGAATGGTCTTAATCCGCTCTACGGCAAGATCGATCCTTATCACATGGCCCTCAATGCGGTGGATGAGGCACTGCGCAATCTGACGGCCCTGGGCGGCGACATTGAGCGGACGGCCCTGCTGGATAATTTTTGCTGGGGCAATCCTGCCGATCCTGAGCAGCTGGGGATGCTGGTGCGGGCGGTGCGTGGCTGCTATGACGCCGCTTTGGGCTTTGGTACGCCTTTCATTTCGGGCAAGGATAGCCTGAATAACGAGTATCGCTTTGGCGAGCGCCGTCTGCCGGTGATTCCAACGCTGCTGATCTCGGCGTTGGGGGTGATTGAAGACGCTGCCCACACGGTCGATATGGCACTGAAGGCAGCGGGTAATCTGCTTTATGTGGTGGGCCTGACGCGCAACGAGTTGGCGGCTTCCCATTATGCCGAGATGGTGGGTGCGGAGCTGTTGCCGACAACGGCCCTGCCGCAGGTGGAGCTTGAGCAGGCGCGAAGGACGATGAAGGCACTTGGGGAGGCGATTCGCCACGGCCTGGTGCAGTCCTGCCATGATCTTTCGGAAGGGGGACTGGCTGTAGCGGCGGCGGAGATGGCCCTGGCTGGCTTGCTCGGCGTGAGCCTCGATCTGGCGCGTCAGCCGACGGCTGGCCTGGAGGGAATGGCTGAGGGCTTTCGCCCCACGGTTCTGCTCTTCAGTGAAAGCCCGTCGCGCTTCCTGGTTGAGGTGGCCCCCGGCCAGCGCGAGGCTTTTGAGTCCCATATGCGCGCTCGTGGGGTGGCGCCCCTGGCGGCGCTTGGCCATGTGACGGCCAGTGGGCGCTTTGTGATCAAGCAGGGGACGGCGACGCTGATCGACCTTTCGATTGCTGAGCTGCAGGCCGCCTGGAAGGGGGAGCTGCCATGAGCATTGGACCGCGCGCTTTGGTGCTGCGGGCACCGGGCATTAACTGCGAACGCGAGACCGCTTATGCCTGTCGTCTGGCAGGCTTCGAGACGGAGCTGGTTCATATCAATGCCCTGCTGCGGGAGCCAGAGCACCTGCTGAGCTACCATTTCCTGGTCCTGCCAGGAGGCTTCTCGTATGGCGATGACCTGGGAGCTGGCACACTCCTGGCGAAGAATCTGACGGTGCATCTGGGACGGCAGTTGCAGCGTTTCGTGGAGGAGGGCCGCCCGCTGCTGGGCATCTGCAACGGGTTTCAGGTGCTGGTCCGCGCCGGCTTGCTGCCACACACCGATTGGGGCAATTTCCAGCAGACGGCCAGCCTGACCTTCAATAGCTCGGGACGCTTTGAATGCCGCTGGATCTCGCTGGTAACTGAGAGCAGCCGCTGTATCTTTACGCGCGGCATTTACCGTCCGCTGGAGCTGCCGGTGGCGCATGGCGAGGGCCGCTTTGTCGTGGCCAGTGCAGAGCAGTTAGAGGAGCTGCGCCAGCACGAGCAGATTGCGCTCCTCTACGACGGCGATGGCTATCCGGCCAATCCCAATGGCTCCCTGGCGAATGTGGCCGGCGTCTGCAATCCGGCTGGCAATGTCTTGGGCCTGATGCCCCATCCCGAGCGCTACGTGCGCGCGTTGCAGCACCCACAGCAGCGTGGCCCGGCTGATGGTCTCTTGCTGTTCCAGAATGCCTTTGCCTACGTCTGTCAGCTGCTGGGCCTGGAACCGCCAGTACCCCCTGTCGAAGGTGGCCCAGGTGCTGATGAGAGCAGTAAGCGGCGCCTTTGGACGCCTGGCCTGGATGGAGAGAGAGAGAACCAGAGCCATGGGCTGCCTGGGGCCGGGGACCTGCGTACGCCTGCTGCCCCGGCGGCGGTGGCAACGAGCGATCTGCGGGAGCGAACAGTCGCGCTAGCGGTGACGAGAGATGAGCCGGCCTCGCTCTCGTATGCGACAAGTGGGGTGAATATTGAGGCGGGTGAACATGCTGTTGAGCTGATGAAGGCCGCGGTTCGCGCGACTCACGGTTCGGCGGTGTTGGCTGGTGTGGGCGCCTTTGCGGCTGCCTTCCGGGCCGAAATCCTTCAGGAGATGCGCGAGCCGGTGCTTGTGGCTACCACTGATGGCGTGGGCACGAAAACCTTACTGGCGGTCCAGATGGACCGCTTTTCGACGATTGGCTACGATTTGGTCAACCACTGCGTCAACGATTTGCTGACCCAGGGAGCAAAGCCACTTTTCTTCATGGACTATCTGGCTACGGGCCGGCTTGATCCTGAGCAGGCGGCGACAATTGTGGCGAGCGTGGCCCGGGCCTGTCAAGAGGTCGATTGCGCCCTGCTGGGAGGCGAGACTGCCGAGATGCCCGATATGTATGTGCCCGGTAGCTTTGATCTGGCCGGGACACTGGTCGGGGTGGTCGAGGCGACGGAGCGCATCGATCCGGCGACAATTCGCGCCGGCGACCTCCTGCTCGGACTGCCTTCCAGCGGCCTGCACACGAATGGCTATTCGCTGGCGCGGCGCGTCTTTGCCGCTTATCCCCTGGAAACAGTCTTTCCTGAGCTGGGGGAGCCACTGGGCGAGGCTCTGCTGCGTCCCCACCGCTGCTATCTGCCGGAGATTATGCGCCTGCGCGCCGGGCTGGGCCCAGCCCTGAAGGGCCTGGCGCATATTACTGGCGGCGGTTTCCAGGGCAATGTCGTACGCATTCTGCCCCCGGGCACACAGGCGGTCATCGAGACCACGGCCTGGACAGTCCCCCCCCTCTTTACGCTGATCGCTCGCCTGGGCCAGATCAACGATGCCGAGATGTACCGTACCTTCAATATGGGCATCGGCATGGTGCTGGTGGTCGCCGAGGACCAGGCGGACCAGGCCCTGCGCCTGGTGCCCGAGCTGGTGCCAATCGGCACAATTCGTGAGGGCGAGGGGGTTGTTCTGACCGGAGAGGTGCCTTCCTGAGAGCAAGACGTTCACCCGCTCGGGAAGATTCAGCTAGTGCTAGCATCAAGAGCACAAGATAGAGAAGGAAAGGAGCAGGTACTAGTATGAGTACAGAGCATGAGGAGCAGGTGACTTTCGGGCCTCTGCTGGCTGAGGGCAAGACCAAGCGGATCTATGCCCACCCCGAGGACTCGAATCTGGTCTATATGGTCAGCAAAGATCAGATCACGGCGGGCGATGGGGCGCGCCGCGACGAGCTGACGGGCAAGGGGCGCTGGAGTACCATCACTACAGCCAATGTCTTCCGTCTGCTGAACGCGGAGGGCATCCCTACCCACTTCGTGCGCCAGATCAACGATACCACCCTGCTGGTGAAGCGCTGCCAGATGGTACCCATCGAGCATGTGCAGCGCCGCATCGCCACCGGCTCCTATCTGAAGCGTCATCCCGAGATCAGCGAGGGAACACGCTTTGATCCCCTGGTCATCGAGACCTTCCTGAAGGACGACGCCCGCCACGATCCTCAGATCTGGGACGAGGATATCATCAAGATGGGTCTGGCCACTGCTGAGGAAATCGCCTGGATGGCCGAGCAGGGGCGCCGCGTCTTCGAGACCCTTGAACGAGCCTGGGCGAGCGTGGATGTGACCCTGGTCGATCTGAAGATCGAGTTCGGGCGCGACAGCGAGGGGAAGTTGCTGGTCGCCGACGTGATCGACAACGATAGCTGGCGACTCTGGCCTGGCGGCGATAAGAATCGCATGCTCGACAAGCAGGTCTACCGCAATCTTAAGGAGGTCACCGAGCAGGATCTGCAGGGAATCGCCGATCGCTATGCCCTGGTGGCCGATTTGACTGGGAAACTGCGCATTTGATCGACGCTGTAGGGCGGTGCAGTAGACGTTCTGCACCGCCCGCAGCGTCTTGAAGGAGATGCAGGAAGAAAGCCATGGAGCGACTGCGCGATGCCTGCGGTATTGTTGGGATCTATGCCAGGCCGGGAGATGAGAGTATCGATGTGCGTCAGTATCTGACATTGGCACTGACGGCTTTGCAGCACCGCGGCCAGGAGAGCGCGGGCATGGCGGTCTACGATCGGCGGGGCCGCATCGCCCATCGCGTGGGCATGGGCAAGGTGCGCGAGGTCTTTACGGATATGGGTCAGGGCCTGCCAGCCACGCACTGCGGCATTGGTCACGTGCGCTATTCTACCACCGGCTCTAGCTGCGTAGAGAACGCAGGCCCGTTCGTGGTTGGCGAGAATGGCGAGGACCCGGATGGCGCCCACCCTGGGGCGATTGCGGTGGCCCACAATGGCAACCTGGTCAATGGCCCGGCCCTGCGCGCGCGCCTGCCACAGCATCTGCTCTCTTCGACAACGGACAGTGAGGCCATCGCTCTCTTGCTCTTGCTGACGGAGGGTTCGACGCTGCGTGAGCGCATGCTGACAGCTTTTCCTCTGTTGAAGGGTGCTTACAGTCTGGTGATCCTGGCTGAGGGTAAGCTCTATGCGGTGCGCGATCCCTGGGGCATGCGTCCGCTGTGCCTGGGACGTATCGGCGACATCTGGATCGCTGCCTCGGAGTCCTGCGCTTTCGATCGCATTGGGGCCACCTTTGTGCGCAACGTCGAGCCAGGCGAGCTGATCACGATCGATGAGCAGGGCCTGCACTCCGAGATTCTGCTCCAGGCCCCGCGCCAGACGCTCTGCGTCTTCGAGTATATCTATTTTTCGGACGCCACCAGCTACGTCAATGACCGCTACGTCTACCTGGTGCGCGAGGCCCTGGGCCGCGAGCTGGCCCGCGAGCACCCGGTCGAGGCTGATCTGGTGGTGCCGGTTCCCGATTCGTCGATTCCGGCAGCGCTTGGCTATGCTGCCGCTTCGGGTATTCCCTACGGCCAGGCGATTATTAAGAATCGCTATAGCGACCGCACCTTTATTAAGCCCGACCAGCGCCTGCGCCAGATGGAGGTCGATCTCAAATTCAACTTTGTCCGTCCCAAGGTGGAGGGTCAGCGCCTGGTGATTGTCGACGATTCGATTGTGCGCGGCAACACGATGAAGCGCCTAGTGGCGGCCCTGCGCCATCAGGGAGTGCGTGAGATCCATCTGCGGTCAAGTGCGCCGCCGCTGCGGCATCCCTGCTACTTCGGCATTGATATCCCTCACGAGAGCGAGCTGGTTGCGGCTGGTCGCAGCATTCAGGAGGTGGCTGATTATATCGGCGTTGACAGCCTGGGTTACCTCAGTATCGCCGGTCTGGGGCGCGCCATTGCTTCGGTCCGCCGCGTGAGCGGGCGAACGGCCCCGGCAGCGACACAGCCGGGAGAGCGCGACGCGGAGCCAGTTGAGGAGAGCGAAATGACCGCCTTCTATGAAGAGCTGCTGCATCGCGAGTTTTGCTACGGCTGCATGCGTCGTCAGGGCTGGCCCTTTGATCCCGTCGTGGCCGCCGACGAGTCGTCCCCTCTGCCGCTCATGCGCCAGCCCTCGCCCTCGTGAGGCCAGTCGGCAGGCAAGCGTCCGATCGATCAAAGGAAAGGATGAGTAAGAGTGCGAGCTGATGCGAGCTGATCATTCAGTGCTTGAGGCGAGACTCCGCAGAGTCAGGTGTGAGGAGTGAAGAGGGGTATAAGGAGGAGCTAGCGATTATGCGTGTACTGGTAATTGGTTCGGGCGCACGCGAGCATGCGCTACTTTGGAAGCTGGCGCAGAGCCGACGTGTCTCGCAGCTCTGGGCCGCTCCAGGGAATCCCGGCATGGCCGCGCTGGCGGAGTGCGTGCCTATTGGCTTGAACGAGCTGGAGCGCCTGGCCGATTTTGCCGAGCGGCAGGCGATCGAGCTGACGGTGGTTGGTCCCGAGGCGCCCTTAATTGCAGGTCTTGTCGACGTCTTCCGGGCCCGGGGCCTGCCGATCTTTGGGCCGACGCAGGCCGGCGCCATGCTGGAGGGTAGCAAGGCCTTCGCCAAAGAGCTGATGGAGACGGCGGGCATCCCTACAGCGCAGCATCGAACCTTTCGTGATCCCGCCGCCGCTTTCGCTTACCTGGAGGAGCACGGCGCTCCTGTGGTTGTCAAGGCCGATGGCAATGCTGCCGGCAAGGGGGCCATTGTAGCTCTGGATCTGGAGACCGCTCGGACAGCGGTGCGGCAGATGATGGTCGAGCGGATCTTCGGCGGCGCTGGCGAGGTGGTGGTCATCGAGGACTATTTGCAGGGAGATGAGATCGGTTCGACGGCGCTCTGCAATGGGACCAGCTTCGTGCCGCTGGTGCTGACACAGGATCATAAGCGTGCCCTGGATAACGATGAGGGCCTCAATACGGGCGGCATGGGAGCCTATGCCCCGCTGCCCTTTGTGAGCGCTGAGACCGAGCGAGTCGTGCACGAGCGCATTATCGCGGCGACGCTGCGTGCGCTGCAGGAGCGTGGCATCGCCTTCTCGGGTGTCCTCTATTCGAATATTATGCTGACCGAGCGCGGACCGATGGTGCTGGAGCATAATACACGCTTCGGCGACCCCGAGACGCAGGCCATGATGCTCTTGCTGGCAGCCGACCTGCTCGATCTGCTGCAAGCGCCTGAGCGCCTGGCGAGCGCCTCGCTGTGGCATCCAGGCTACGCGGTCAGCTTGACCCTGGCTTCGGGTGGCTATCCCGGGAGCTACCGCACGGGTCTGCCCATTGAGGGCCTGGCTGAAGCGAGACGACTGGAGCAGGTGCAGGTCTTCCATGCCGGCACCGCTCTGCACGATGGCAAGCTGGTGACGGCGGGTGGGCGCGTTCTGAGCGTGGCCGCCTACGGCACTACGCTTGCAGAGGCGGTGGAGCGTGCGTACGAAGCGGCCCGCCTGATCCACTTCGAAGGCATGCACTACCGCCGCGATATCGCCAAACGCGGCCTGCGCGCGCTGCAGTCCCAGACTGGCTGAGACCAGCGCGCGCCTGGCTCACAGATACGGCTTCTGAAGGTCTTCTTGCCTGATTTGACTCTCTCAGTAGAAAAGGAGATTATCCGGTCATTATGGCAGCGAAAGTTGTGATCATCATGGGGAGCAAAGGCGATCATGGCCATGCGGAGAGCATTGTCAAGACGTTGCAGGAGCTGAACCTTCCTTATGAGCTGCGCGTCTGTTCAGCTCACAAGGCTACTCGCCGCCTGCTGGAGATCTTGGAGAGCTACGAGGGAAGCAGCGACCCCATTGTCTATATTACCATTGCCGGGCGCTCCAACGCCCTGTCTGCCGTGGTCGATGCCAACACCCGTTTTCCAGTGATTGCCTGCCCGCCCTATAGCGATCGCTTCGCGGGGATGGATGTCCTGTCGTCGTTGCGCTTGCCGTCGGGCATCGCCTCGCCGACGATTCTGGAGCCGGATGGCGCGGCCTTGCTAGCTGCCAAGATGCTGGCGCTCTTTGATCAGGAGCTGGCCCAGCGTCTGGCAACCTATCGCGAGCGCTTTGCTGCCGAGCTGGAGCGCGCCGATGCAGAGGTGCGCGGTCATGGTGGAGCCAGTGCCTAGCGCTGAGGTGAACGTGCGTGACAGCCGCGAGGCCGCAGCAAGCGGGGAAGCCCAGACGTTGCCTCACCTGCGCCTGGGGGTGCTCATCTCCGGCAGCGGGACCAATCTCCAGGCCATCATCGATGCCTGCGAGAATGGGCGGCTGCGAGCGGCTGAGATTGCCCTGGTCGTGAGCAATGTAGCTGGAGCGCTGGGTCTACAGCGCGCCCTCAAGCATCACCTGCCGGCGATCTATCTGCCGTGGCGTGGGCGTGAGGAGAGCGAGCAGCGCCTTGCGGCCTTGCTGGAGCTGTTCCGCGTCGATCTGGTCGTGCTGGCGGGCTGGATGCGCATCCTGAGCGCAGACTTTCTGGCCCGCTTTCCGCGGCGGGTGATCAATCTCCATCCGGCGCTTTTGCCCGATGATCCCAGCGCCGACGTCTACATCGCCAGCGACGGCAGCCATATCCCGGCTTTTCGGGGCCTGCACGCTATCCGCCAGGCCCTGGAGGCCGGCGTCAAGGTCACGGGGAGCACTGTGCACTATGTGACGCCGGCGGTCGATGCCGGGCCGGTGCTCTGCCGGGCCGAGGTCCCCATTCAGGAAGGCGACAGCGAGGAGACGCTGCACGAGCGCGTCAAGGCGGTCGAGCACTCGCTGGTCATCGAGGCCATCGAGCGCTGGCGCGCACGCGAGCTGCTCCCTCAGCGCTAGCTTAAGCCCCAGCCGCCAAAGAACTTATTCGCCTCTGGAAAGAATCTGCCGAGAAGGAGCAGCGGCGGTACGCGCTGCTCCTTCTCATATCATCGGGTACAGCCTTATCTCCTGCAGGCAAGTATAATAGGTGGAGCTGTTGCCTGGAATATGCACAACTTTGTTGAGTCTGCTCGAGAGAGAAGCGCTATGGAGGAGCCGACGCGCCACCCAGATGCGGATGCCATCCTTGCCCGCCTTAGTCAAGAAGGCATTACTACCCTCTACCACTTTACATCTTTTGACAATATTTACTCTATATGCCATAGAGGTTGTTTATATTCAAAAGAGTTATTGGAAGAATTTGGAATTTTAGCTTCTATAGATAGCGGTGGTGATAGTTTGTCCTTTTCTCTAGATAAAGCAAACGGTAACTGGAACAAAGTTTCTTTAAGCTTCTCTCCATATACACCGATGGCCTATCGGACCAAAAGACGCAAGAATCTTTGTTACTTTTGTATCTCTCCAGAAATAGCGACGCTACAAGGAGTGATCTTTACAGACACAAATGCCAATCGTAACGATCATAATAGGAGAACAGGTCTGGATGGGCTAGATCTCGTACATTTTCAGATTATCCGCTCCATGACGAGGATCGATAAAGAGACCTGGAAGCGGTTTGTTCAAGCTGAGGTCCTGATTCCTTGGCAAGTTCCGCTACGCTTTGTCCAACGAATTGCATTCGTGAGCCAGGCGAATGTTGAGGAAGCCCAGCGGTTGTGTTACCGCCTGACACATCCTCCTTTTGAGGTTGACAAAAGACTTTTTACTGATTCCCGAGGGGAGCCACCAGAGAATATTCACTTTCCTTACGTAGAGCACTTGCATTTTTTTGACGAGGGACATCCTGCCAGTTCTATGTTATACTTAGATCAAGGGGCTATGAACATCTATTCTAGAAGTGAACATCCCTTTCTGCGAGTAGCCCTGACGCTTAGGCTTATCCTAGGGACGGAGATCTATCTCAGACTATATAGCCTGGATCATCCCACTGAGGCTCTCGTCTGGGAGCAACATGAGCCTTCCGATCCTATCTTATACCCTAAACCTTTTCATATTAGAACTTACAATATACCTACCGAGAAATTAACTCCTGGTCGGTACTTATTTGAGTGTTATCTCGATAAGATCAGGCGGGCTTCTTATCTTTTCTATCTCACGGAATAGCCAGGAAGAGAGCCATGCAGCTAGAACTCTTTGGTGACGAGCCACAGCGCCGGCGCCCACCCCAGGGGAATGCTCTCCCTCCCCGCGAGCGCTTCGAGGCTGCTATGCTTTACAGCTCTATCGGCGATGCCCTGGGCTGGCCGACAGAGTTCCTGATTCCGGGAAGAAGCCGTCAGCCCCCCTTTCAGCTTCCTCTTCAGACTTTTGTCAATTGGAAAAAGCGCGTTGGCGGGAGATGGTGGGGTTATGAAGATAAGGTTGGCCCTGGAGAGTACTCGGATGACACGCAGTTGACGCTGGCGGTTGCCCGTTGCATCAATGAGGAGGGGCGCTTTGAGCCGGAGCGCTTCGCCTATGAGGAGCTACCGCTATGGCTGCAGTACGAGCGCGGCGGCGGTCGCACCGTCAAAACCGCTGCTCGCAAGCTTGTGGCCCGGCAAGCTCACTGGCTCCATAATTTCTATCATCAGGGCGACCTTGACTATCGAGAAGCCGGGGCCAATGGAGCCGCCATGCGCAATCTCCCGATTGCCCTGGTCAATGTACATGACAAGCAAGCGCTTATTCGCGATTCCTTCTACAACGCTATTATTACCCATGGTCACCCACGTGCGATTCTGGGAGCGATCCTCTTCGGCCTGGCAGTTCACTGCGCCCTCACGCTGACAGCGCCTCCCCCTCCTGCCCGCTTTATCGAGTGCCTTCTTGACGGCCTGCGCCAGGTTCCCCAGGTTATGCGGGGAGACGAGCGCCTGCAGCGCTGGATCAACACCTGGAACCGCGGTTGCTTGGATAAGGAGCTGGACTTTGCCCAGCTTTACCACCGCACTCTACAAGAGGCTGTGCAGTATCTGAAGCACATCCCGGCCTTTCTCTCACGGGACCCCAAAGACTACTATACCTTTGTAGGCGCTCTCGAACCCGCCACAAAAGGCTCGGGAATTGCTACGGTCTGCGTCGCCATCTACCTCTTTCTGAGGTATCTCCAACACCCCCAGCAAGGCATCATCGTCGCCGTCAATACTTTCGGCAGCGACACCGACACGATTGCTCTTTTCCTCGGCAGCCTACTGGGCGCTTTTCATGGCTTGCAGGTCATTCCTCCAACGCTGATGAACCAAGTTCAAGATCATCATTTCCTGATGGCAATCGCTCGCCGGCTGTATGAGATCGCCTCTGCCTCCACAACTTTTGCTGCCTCAATTGAAGCAAAGAGCGATCGTCGGGCATTCTACTTCAGCATTCTCTCCTGGGAAGTCGCTTTTCACGAAATGTTCCACCAAGAATACCAGGACGGCAATATCTTGATCCATCCAGCCCTCGGCCTGGGAACCATCCAATCGCAAGAGGCACAGCCTCTACGCCGCGATGGCTATGTGGCCCGCCTGATTCGTGTCCAGTTCAAGTGTGGCCAGACCTGCGTTTTCCATTCACGAGTCAAAGGGCACGAATCTCCCTCGGAAAGCCTTGCCGGCGAGGTAGCCCGCGCCTTGCAAGAGCGAGAAGAGTGAGCAGTCCAGGGGCTTCCTGTTGCAGGAAGCGGTAGGTCGCAGCCTTGCTCACGAGTTAGCAAGCGAGTGGTGGCAAGGGCAAAAGCGAGCGAGCGTTGGGACTGGTCGAGGAGCATTCAGAGGTTATAGAATGTAAACAGAGTTCGCGCCGGATGCCGCCCGACTGTCCCTGTTCGTGGAGGTAGCCTTGCCAAATGAGAGTTGTCAAACTGCTCTTCATTTGCCACCTGGCGGCGCTCGTCTTCGCCCTGGGTGGCCTTCTCATCATTCTGCCTCATCCTGAGCTGTGGAACAGCACACCCATCGGAGTGCGCATCTTCCAGTTCGCCCTGCACTGGGCCGGCTCGCTGCACATCCTCTTTGGGGCAGCGACAATGCTGCTCTTCGGCTTGCTCTGTATCGACGCGCGGCGTACGCTGGTCTTCTTCGCCGCCTCGGTTCTGATCTCTATCGTTGTGAGCCTGCTCAGTCTGACCGGCATTCCCCTGAGCACCGCCTCCTTCTCCGCCTTCCCGGGTCCGAAGCTGGCCGGCATCGTCCCCTACTCGCTCCCGCTCTCATGGTTCTATATGGGCTTTACATCCTACCTGTTGGCCAGCAAACTGACGGACCGACTCGGGCTGGAGCGGCAGACGCTCTGGTCGCTGGTGCTCGGCACCTACTTTCTGACAGTCTGGGATCTGGCGCTGAACGCGGTTCTGGTGAGCGGCCACCTCACCACCTCCACTGGCCTGCTGAACAGCTACAGCAGCGCCTACGGCCTGCCGGTGGGCAATCTCTTCCTGTGGATCTGCAACTGTCTGCTCCTGATGGTTATCAGTCGCTGGCTGTGGCGCTCCAACCTCGATGCGCACCATCTGGCGATCTGGCTGCCCTTTGCCGTCTACACTGCCAACACTGGCTTCATCATGGCTCTCAATCTGGGCAGCGGCCTCTGGTCGCCTCTGCTCTTGACAGCGGTCTTCGTACTGGTACCGGAATCGCTGGTAGTCTTTCCGCGCGAGGAGGCGCACCCGCGTCCCCAGCATCCTGGGCGTCGGGCCTTAAGCCAGTCGACCTGGCTGCTGATGCGCTCCGGCGCGCGCGCAATCTCGTACTGGGCGGTCCGTATCCGCGTCGAGGGATTGGAACAGGTACCGCGCAAGGGGCCGGTGTTGATCGCAGCCCGCCACTTCCACTACTTTTACGATGGCTACGCCCTGCTGCGAGCTATTCCGCGCCGTCTGCACACGGTGGTAGCCCTCGACTGGCTGCGTTCGAAGCGCCTGCGTTTCGCGATCGAGCTGGGCTGCTCGCTAGTCGACTGGCTTGTCGTATTGCGCAGCGAGCAGTTCCGCGAGCAGCAGGCCAGCGACACATCCCGCGCCTACAGCCCGCGCGAGGTTCGGCACTACCTGCGGCAAATGGCCAGGCGCGCTGCCAGCCTGCTACGTGCTGGCGAGGTGCTGGTGATCTTTCCAGAGGCTTACCCCAATATTGACCCGCATCCCTCGCCGAAAGGGGACCTGCAGCAGTTCCTGCCCTTCCGCCCCGGCTTCGTCAAATTGGTCGAGCTGGCGGAGCGCGATGGCCGCACTCAGGTGGCGGTTGTGCCTGCCGGCCTGGCCTACACTTCTGAAGGCGGGCGACGCCGACGTTGGCGGGTGACCGTGCGCTTCGGCCCCCCGCTTTACCGCAAAGATTTCGCTTCCGCTGAGCAGATGCGGCGCGTCGTCGAGGAGCAGGTGCAGCGGCTCTCCGCCGCTTCGCCACCTCCCTCCGCTCCACAGACGAAAAGCCCACTGCCAGTCTAGTCTGGCCGGCCCTTCCACGTTGGCTTGAGCGCCTGTCGTTGCTCAGGGCTCTGGCTCTCTCTGGGGCCCTGCTTGTGCTTGAAAACAGCACGCTTGCTTTGCTACTTACAGTATGTAAAAGGCGGAATCATAGAGGGTATGCAGAAAGTCACGCGCTTCCTGAGCGCTCTACGCACCACCCTGCTCGGGGCCAGCGTGCTGCTGGGACTCTGGCAGGACTATCGCATGCAGAAGGCCATTCGCGAGACGGCCACACTGCAGGCGCGACGCTTGCCCAGGCCGGCCCCGCGCGTCTCGATTATTCTACCCGTGCGCAACGAGCAGGAGAATATCGATGACTGTCTCGCTTCGCTGCTGGCTCAGGACTATCCTGACTTCGAGGTCATTGTGATCGATGACGGCTCCACCGACGACACGCCCGCTCGCCTGGCAGAGTGGCAGCAGCGCGAGGCCCGCCTGCGCGTGCACCGCATTGAGGAGCTGCCTGCCGGCTGGGCCGGCAAGGCCCATGCCCTGCACACTGGCGCCACCCTGGCGAGCGGCGAGTGGCTGCTCTTTACCGATGCCGACACACGCCACGCTCCCCAGACCCTGCGTCTCATGGTGGCTCATGCCATTGCCCACCGCCTCGATCTGCTCTCGATGTTCACCGAAATGCAGATCCTGGGTCTGGCCGCCCGCCTGCTCACGCCGATGACAGGGCTGCTCTTGACGGTCCTGGTCACGCCCGGCGAGATTCGCAGCGCCGCCCGCCCGCGCCAGGCTTTTGCCTTCGGTCAGTATATCCTGGTACGGCGCGAGGCCTACGAGGCCACCGGCGGCTTCTCAGCTCCCGAGGTACGCGCCTCCTTCACCGAGGACATGGGCATCGCTCAGGTCTTGAAGCGTCAGGGCTGGCGTGAGGACATCGTCGGTGGCTGTGGCCTGGTGAAAAACGTCCAGTGGACCACCTGGCGTAGCGCCTGGCGCGGCTTGCGCAAGGGCGCCTACGGGAAACTGGCCCCCTATCCGCTGCTGGGCTTCGCCGGTGGTTGCTTCCTGGTCTATTATGGCCTGGCCCCCCTCCTGACCTTGCGTGCAGCCCTGCGGCCCGGGCACTTGCGCCAGGAGCGCCTCTCGGCCTTGCTGGCCCTGTTGGCCCTTTGCCTGCAGGTCGACAGTAAGCGTCGCTTCGGCCAGGCTTTCGGCTTGCCAGCGCGTTGGGCTCTGTTGGCACCTGTCGCCAGCACAGCGTTCGGTTTCCTGCTGCTGGATACTATGCGCCTGGCCATCAACGGCCAGGGGGCCGACTGGAAAGGCCGTCGCGCTCCCCGCCTGACGAGAACCAATATGCTACCTTTATTGTAGGACGGCTCTAGGATAAGCACAGCTCCGCTGCGCAGGTCCGTGGCACAGGCCCGTGGACAGCAGGCGCTGCTCCTTCAGCGGCGACAGCGGAGCTCCGGTATATCGTGACTGCCCCTTGGCGGGCCTGCCTTACACAGGCGAGGTGTCTAGCATGAAACTCTCGCAGTTCTTCTTACAGCTGCAGCTGATTTTCCTGCTCTTCATCGCTCTGGTTGCTTTCTGGCAGCGCCATCGCATCAAGAAGGGCATTAAAGAGCTGACCAGACTCGATGAGGCTCCTCTGCCGGAGCCACCTCCTCACGTCTCCATTATTCTGCCCGTGCGCAATGAGGAGGCACACATCGACGACTGCCTGGCCTCGCTGTTGGCCCAGGACTATCCCGACTTCGAGATTGTGGTCATCGATGATGGTTCAACCGACGCCACGCCCGCTCGCCTGGCGGAGTGGCAGCAGCGCGATAGCCGTCTGCGGGTCTACCGCATCGAGGAGCTGCCCGCCGGCTGGGCCGGCAAGGCTTACGCCCTGCATACCGGCGTCTTGCTCACGCAGGGTGAGTGGCTGCTCTTCACCGATGCCGATACACGCCACGCTCCCCAGACCCTGCGCCGGGCCGTAGCCCATGCTATCGCCCATCGCCTGGATCTGCTGACCCTCTTTACCGATACTCGCCTGCCCGGCGCCGCCGCTCGCCTGCTCACGGCGATCGGCGCAACGCTGCTGGCTATGCTGGCAACGCCGGGCGAGATGCGCGATTCGCATCAGCCAACGCGCGTACTGGCCGTCGGGCAATATCTGCTGGTGCGCCGTTCGGCCTACCAGGCTTGCGGCGGCTACAGCGCTCCCGAGCTGCGCTCAACCTTCTCAGATGATATTACACTGGCCTGGTATCTCAAGCGTCGCGGCTGCCGTGAAGATATTGTGGCTGAGCGGGGGCTGGTCTTTAACGACCAATGGACGACCTGGAAGAGCGCCTGGGAAGGCATGCGCAAGAGCAACTATGGTCTGGTAGCCAGCAGCCCGCTGCTCGGGGTGCTTCTGGGCCTGGCCCTGATCCTTTACGGCCTGTTGCCCCCTTTCACTCTGGCACGCCAATTGTGGCAGGGACGGCGCCGGGTCCGCCAGCGGCAGCGAGGCCCTCTATCGTTACTAGCGAGCGCACTGGCGACGCTTGCTCTCTTCTTCCAGGTCGATACGAAGCGGCGTTTCGAGCGCGAGTATCGCTTGCCCCTGGTCTGGTCGCTGACCGCTCCCGTGGGCTGGGCCACGTTTGGCCTGCTGATGCTCGATACCACACGGCTCGTGTTGAGGGGGCGTGGCGCAACCTGGAAAGGTCGCACGGCTCCGCCCCAGCATCGCGCCATTCAGCCGCTGGCTTTTACAGGTCACGCTCTTGAGGGCCTCCGCCCAGGCCGAAGCGGCACCGGGCGCCTCAGCTGCCACGCCCACTACCTGACAGGACTTTGCAATGGAGAAACGCTTTCATCTTCTCTCCTGGCTGCACAGCGCCTATCTGTGCCTGACCGTGCTGGGAGCCGGCTGGCAGCTCTGGCGCGTTCGACGCACACTCAGAGAGACAGCGCCACCCGTTGAGGCGGCCCTGCCGAACCCGGCCCCCCACGTCTCGATCGTCGTGCCAGTGCGCAACGAGGAGCAGCATCTTGGCTCCTGCCTGGCCTCACTGCTGGCCCAGGATTATCCTGACTTCGAAGTGTTCGTCGTTGACGATGGCTCGACCGATGCAACACCAGCCCTGCTGGCGATCTGGCAGCAACGCGATGCGCGCCTGCGGGTCTACCGCATCGAGGAGCTGCCCGCCGGCTGGGCCGGCAAGGCCCACGCCCTGCATACTGGCGCCAGCCTGACACGTGGCGAGTGGCTGCTCTTCACCGACGCCGATACGCGCCATGCGCCCGATGCGCTGCGCCGCGCAATGGCCCATGCTCTGGCGCAAAGGCTGGACTTCCTTTCAATGTTGACGGACGCCCGTCCTGTGGGCAGCGGCTCCCGCTTGCTGACCCCTGCAGGGGCCGTGCTGATGACCCACTTTGCAACCCCCGGTGAAATGCGCGACCCACGGCAGCCACATCGCGCGCTGGCCGTCGGTCACTATCTGCTGGTCCGTCGCCCGGCCTACGAAGCAAGCGGAGGCTACAGCGCCCCTGAGCTGCGTTCCAGCTTCGGCGACGACGTGGGCCTGGCGCAGTTTCTCAAACAGCGAGGCTGCCGCGAAGACTTCATCGACGGGCGCACCCTGGTCTTCAATGAGCAGTGGACCACCTGGCGCAGCGCCTGGCAGGGCTGGCGTAAAAGCGTTTACTCGGTGACGGCCTCGGCCCCCTGGCTCTGTCTCGGGGCTGGCCTGGGCTTGATCAGCTATGGCCTGGTGCCAGTGCTCAGCGCACTGATAGCCCTGCTCCAGCTGCTCGTTCGACGCCACCGGCGAGGCCGCTCCTTGCGAACACTGCTCCCGGCCTTCTTGACGCTGATCTTGCAGGTCAGGGCCCGCCGCAGTTTCGAGCGTGAGCAGCGGCAGCCATTTGCCTGGTCACTGCTGGCTCCCGTGAGCTGGGTCGCCTTCGGCCTGTTGATGCTCGATACGGTGCGGCTCGCCCTGAGCGGACGCGGGGCCGAGTGGAAAGGGCGCCAGGCTCCTCGTCAGCCGTCGAGCATCCAGGTATTGGGTCTGCCCCTGCAGCGCCTCGGTAGCGCCCGCCGACGCTGAGCGGCGCCTCGCCCTTCGCGCATCAGCTCATTGTCTCTCTGCTTGAGAGCGGTGCAGCTGCTTACTTATCAACCATTGCCTGTGGTAGAATAGGTTCACCATGCATGACCTGTGGGCAGATGTCGATCAAGAATATTCTCAGATGGCAGCACGCGCGGGAACGCGGGCCCGCTCCGTTCGCCAGGGAGATCTGCTCACCTCCTTGCGCCTCTGGCTCCAGGAGGAGTACCTTGCTGGCTATTGCCGGGCATTGCGCCAGAATCCACTCTATCGGCGCTGCTACTGGATCGATGCCCTCGGAGGCGAGCCAGAGCGAGGAGAGCAGGCCACCAGCAACAGCGAAGCAGAGAACGGGAGTGAGAACGCCCCCGGCGCGCGCCAGGTCTCCCGTGGCAGGCGAAGCGCCCAGGCTCAGCGGCAGCATCCGTGGCTGCAATCGCTGAGCGCCCTCCATGCTCGCCTGCTCGCTGAGGGACGGCCTTTTGCCCTCTATGGGCTGCTGCTGACAGGTTCAGCCAGCGGGCGCAGCGCCAGCGCTCATGCGACCAGCCTGGCGATCCCCAGAGAAGGCGGCCTGGTCGCCGCTGGCTGGCCAGAAGCCGCCGCGGCTATCCTGCAGGTCCTTGACCAGGCGCCGGCAGTTTTTACACTGAACCCCCTGGCTCCAGC
Organism: Thermogemmatispora onikobensis; assembly: GCF_001748285.1. Taxonomy (NCBI): domain Bacteria; kingdom Bacillati; phylum Chloroflexota; class Ktedonobacteria; order Thermogemmatisporales; family Thermogemmatisporaceae; genus Thermogemmatispora; species Thermogemmatispora onikobensis. The sequence goes on from NZ_BDGT01000030.1 coordinate 29,517, forward strand.
CCTCTTCCGCTATGAGGACCTGGAGCCGCTTTTGCAGCGCGCCGCACCAACAGAACTCTGCCTGCTGATCATGCATCGCCAACTGGAGAGCCGCTTGCGCGCCGCCCGCCGCCTGGAGCACCAGGCCACCGCTCTGCTCAATCTGCTGCGCAGCGATCGCTGGCGGGCCCTGGCGCCTCGCGATGAGGCGGCGTCGCTCTCGCCGGAGGCGCTCGCCGAATTGCTTGATCTTTTGTTATCCCAGATTCAGCGCCATTTTCCCCTGACGCAGCGCATCGCTTTGCCACGAGCAAGCGGTCCGGCCCACATTGAGGCAGCACCCTATACCCTGCTCTTTGCCACACGCCGCCAGGATAGCCTGCTGGTTATGAATGACGCCGTATGCAGCTCCTGGCGCCGGCTTGAGGAGCAGAGCCAGGCGGACCTGCTGGCCAGCGCCTGGTTCCAGGCCCGGCGCGAGGAGCGTCGGGCCAGCGCCCGCGAGCAACTCTATCAGCGAACCCTGCAGACCGGGCGCGCTCTGCGGAGCCGGCGCTGGCCCGACTTGCGTCAGCAGCTCATCAGCAGCACCTTTGGCCAGTTCACTCAGGCCGAGCACGATGCCATCATTCAACGCCTGCTGCGCGAGGGCCTGGTCCGCTGCGAATGGCGACGTCCTCGTCCTACCCCGCCATCAGTAGAGGCCGAGCACCCAGAGCCGGTACCCGGTCCAGACGATGTGCTGATCTGGCCCGGCCCACGTTAGCGCAGAGACAGCCGCACGGACAGTCGCCTGCGGCCAACACCGCGCGCCTGACATGGGCAAGAGAGAGGAACACAGAAGAGAAAGAAGGCGTTGCCAGGGGGAAACGTCGGTCAATGGGGCAACCGACGTTGTTGGTAACGCCTCCTAGAGGAGAACGCAGGAGACGACCAGAATCAGAGCAGCAACCTGCTGCTCCAAATAGCCCCTCGCCCAGCAACGCCACTACCAACGGGAGGGTGATGTGGATACCGAGAGCGTCTCTGAGAAAAATACATTAAATGAATTGACAGGGGCCGAGTGGCTCTATTTCACCAAAAGTGTACTCATCACAAACTATCCTTCCGTCTATGGGCATGACCTCCGTAAAGCGCACGGGGCGAACAAGCCGCCGCAGCTGATGAGTCAGCTCATCGAATTCTTTACCAAGCCTGGCGAGTGCGTGCTTGACCCTTTTGCGGGCGTCGGCGGCACCCTCATTGGGGCCTCCATCTGTAAGAAGCCGCGCCGGGCCATTGGCATCGAAATCAATCCCCGCTGGGTAGAGATCTACCAGCGCATCCTGAGCGAGCACCGCGACTCGCTGCAGCCCCAGACCTTGATCCAGGGCGACTGCCTGCAGGTGATGCAGGACTTTGCCGAGCACTCATTTGATTTCATTGCCACCGATCCCCCCTACAATATCCATCTGGCCCAGACCATGAGCAACGGGCGCTATGCCGCTACCTTCCCTAACCGCCGCACCGATTATTATATGCGCTCAGATGACCCGCGCGACCTCGCCAATCTGGCCAGCTACGAAGCCTATCTAGAGGCAATGGAACAGGTTTTTGCCCAGTGCTTCCGCGTCCTGAAGCCGCGCAAATATATGGTTGTGATCGTACGCAACGCCTACCAGCATGGCGAATATATTTTTACGCACGTGGACCTCGCCCGACGCGCCCGCCAGCAGGGCTTTATTCCAAAGGGAGAGATCATCTGGTACCAGGCTGGCACTCGTTTGCGCCCCTACGGCTACCCAACTGCCTACGTTCCGAATATCGCCCACCAGTATATCGTTGTCCTGCGCAAGCCGGCAGCGAACCGGCGCAGCTAAGCTCAACAGCGTAGCCTGGCCTGAGCTGGTTCCCTGGCGAGTGGACAGCATAGGTTATAATTACCAGAAAGCAGCGAACAGGAACAGGTAGCGCTCAGATCTGCTTGACAGCAGTGCAGCAGAGGAGAGAAGAAGGGGACAGAGCCTATGCCAAGGAAGAAGCCAACACCTCCACGTCGTATCCCCGACCCCGATGCCTTTGAACCACGCGAGCGTATCGAGGAGTTTGTCAATGAGGAGGAGGATAGCGAACGGCTGCAGGAGGAAGTAGCGCGGGAGAGCAGCGATGAATACATGGTAGAGCGTGGTGAGGGGCGACATGAGGCGGGTAAGCGCGATGTTGAACTCTACATTCGGACCTATAATACGCTGTTGCGCAGCTCGGGCGAGGTAAGTTTGAAGGCCCTGGTCCAGGCCCATTACAACATTGACTCTAGCCTGCACCCAGATGCCCGCTCACCCTACCCCGATATGTCCGCCCTCATCTACTGCGCTCTGCGCCTACCCTCGGCTATTCTCTACTGCACGCACGTCCTGCTTGGGCAGTCCGAAGAGGTCTTTCTCAAACAGGGCTTCCAGGTTGATCGCTGGCAAGCCGTGACAGCTCCAGCCCGCCGCCGCAAGTGGTTCTACGATGGCAAGGAAACGCTGGCGGTCTACGTGGCAAGCGTGAGCGATACCGATGACATAGTTCCGATTCTGGTGGCTTTCCAGATCGAGTGGAACAAGCTCTATTATCTGATCAATGCGGACCCGACAACGATCCAGCTGCTCTCGACGCGCATGGACCGCTCTTCGCCGGTCTTCGCAGAGATCACGCGGGTGCTGCGCCAGCGCCTGCACATCGCCGCCGACGACTGGCGCCGTCTGGAAGTGGTCTGGGGTGACCGTCTGTGGGAAAATCTGCTGATCATCGGACGCCAGCGCAAGAGCTTCACCCTGCGCATGCTCGGCGGCTCCCACGTCGGCTTCGTTCGCGCGACACGGAAATGGTGGGCACCAGTCGAGCGCCTGCTCGACTCGCTGGGGCTGCGCGAGCGCCCGGTCTACTTCGTCTCCAGCAATACGCATAGCCTGGTCAATCTGACCTCCGGCTCGGTGCTACGGCGTGAGGCTGAGCTGATCGATTTCGCCCTCAGCGGTCAGGACCAGTATCTGGCGAAAGAGTGCCGCAAGCTGCAGTCCGGCGAAGTGCCCGGCAACTGGCAGAATTTCTTGTACTTCGCCGCCCGCGAGTGGACCCGCACGCCCGAGGGCCAGGAGGCTATGCGCCAGCGCGTTGCCGAGGAACAGGAACGCGGCATCTGGCACGTTGGCGCCCGCCACGGCCTGGAGATCGATGCCCAGATCTTCGAGCTGGCTCGCCTCCATCCGACCGATGTTGATCCGCGCTGCCGCATGCCCGGCATGGATCTGCTGGCCAAGAGTAAGGCCATTATTCTCAATATCGATTATCCACTGGGCATGGCTGCCTATCGTATGCTGCGCGAGATCATGGAGAATACGTCGACAATCCTCGGAATCTATATCCTGGGCAAAGCGGCCACCCTCAATGGCAGCATCGGCGATGTGATGATCTCCAACGTAGTGCTGGATGAGCATAGTCAGAATACCTATTGGCTTGATAACTGCTTCTCCGCCCAGGATGTACAGCCATATCTGATCTATGGCTCGGTCCTCGATAATCAGAAAGCTGTTTCGGGCAAAGGCACATTCCTTCAAAATCGCCAGTACTTCGACTTCTACTACAGCGCTAACTACACGGTCGTGGAGATGGAGAGTGGCCCATACCTCAACGCCGTCTACGAGGACCAGTATCTCACACGTTACCCCATCGGCGAGAATATTAACTTTGCGCGCCTGCCCTACGACCTCGGCATCCTCCACTATGCCTCGGATACCCCATACACCCGCGGCAAGAATCTGGGCGCCGGCAGCCTCTCCTACTTCGGCATGGATTCGACCTATGCTTGCGCCGTGGCGATCGTCCGCCGCATCTTTGCGCACGAGATCCGTTACGTGCAGGAGAGGCATGGGAAGACGGAGCAGCGCGAGGGGGCAGCCGTGGCGCGCGACGGAAGACAGTCGCCACCAGAACCGGGCCAGGACGATTCGCGCCCGATGGAGGCTTCTCTCACTTAGCCGGTTGAGGAGAAGCCCTCTCGGTTTCCAGGGCCACGCAGGCGTCTGAGCAAGCGGCGCCAGAAGGAGGCTCGTCCGCTCCTGGCCTCCCCGACAATAGACGAGGCCGGAGTAGCTTCTTCTGCCGGTTGCTCCCCGAGAGTCGTTTCCTCGGAGGATGAGCTGGTGCTCTCTTCGACTCGCTCGGCAGCATCGGCGCGCAAGCCAACGGCCTGGCGATAGGCCGCGACAAGCTCGCTGGGACGCTGGAAGCGCCGGGCTGGTTCCTTCTCCATCGCCTGCCTGATGACCTCGTCCAGGGCCTCGGGCAAGTCGCTGCGCCAGCGCTGGAGCGAGGTAACGGGCGCATGGAGATGCTGCGCGTAGACTCCTTCGCGGGAACTGTCACGAAAGACCGCATGTGTGGTCAAGAGTCGGTAGAGGACGGCCCCCAGGGCGTAGACATCGGTGTAAGGTCCACAGGAGCGCTCTTGCAGTTGCTCTGGCGCTCGCCCCTCGCCGCTGCCATAGTCGGGATAGCCTTGCCCTGCGGGTGTGGCCAGCTCTAGCAGGTGCATGACCCCGAAATCGCCGATGACGAGGCGTCCATCGCGCAGCAGGAAGATGCAATCCGTGCTGAGGTTCCGGTGAACAATCCCTTGCTCGTGCGCATATTCCAGCCCCTGGGCAAGCTGCTCCAGGTAGTCGCCGATGGTGCTCAAGCTGGGTGGGCCACTCTTGGTGAGCGCCGAGATCAGGGTCTGCATCGGCAAATTGGGCGTTACCAGGTACGACCCTCCCAAATAGCTCCCATAGTCGACCAGGGGCAGAATGTGACGATGCTGGAGTGCCACTATTTCGCCCGCCACCTGCAGAAAGCGCTCTTGATATGCCGCACGTTCCTCGGCCTCTAGAGCGCACGGAGCAAGAATGAAACGCACCAGGTAGGTGCTTCCTTCGTCGGTGCTGCCCAGAAAAACCGGTCCCAGCTCGTTGCGTCCAATGAGTTGCTCCAGATAGTAGTTCCCCAGGGTGGTACCGATTAAGCTCTCGCTTGGTGGAAATGCCAGCATAGCCTTCCTCTCCCTTTCCCTTCGGCCTCGCTCTCTATCTCTTGGACAGACCTGAGTGACGCCCGGCCTCAAAACTGTCACACCTTCTCTCCCTCATGTGTAACGTGATTCTGGCACCCTCTAGACCTGGTCTTACCATCAGCAAAAACGCAAGGGCAAGGTGCTTTTGGTGGGCATGGCGACCATTGCACCGGCCACCACCCTCCCTCTCCTGTGCTCTGCCAGTACTATAATAAGCTACGCACCTGAACTACATAGGGTGGGCAATTTTGGCTGGCACTGGAGCGGGCTGTTCGGCCTCGTCCATCTGCAGTGCTCTGTTACTGTCGCTCCACCTTCTCATAACTCGTCAGCGATGGCCAGCAGGATCATGTTTGATCCTGCCTGACCTGGCCAACTTTGAGCAACGGGCGGCAGAGCCAGTCAGATCAGGCTAAGCAGAAGAATCGGCAGTATCCTGCCCTCGCTCAAACGAGGCGAGAATGGCCCGCCAGGTCCCTTCACCCCCAATGTGCTGGACCAGGATGCCGGGCACTGTTGTCACCGGGACCTGGCCAACACAGAGCAGACAGACACTATGACCACTGCGCTGCAAGCGCTGCAGGACCGAGAGCAGCGTCTCGCTGATGCTACTGGTCACCAGGATGACGGTGGCCCCAAAGGGCAGGCGCGGATGCTCGGTCTGCAAGACCGCCTCGATCGGCTTGCCATAGTGAGACTCGACGCGCGCGAGGGCTTCTAACATACGCTGACGCTGCCTGGCGCCACTGGCTGGAGGCAGGCGAATGATGTCTGACTGCGGCTCCAGATGGTCCCGCGGTTGCTCCACAGGGAGGGTCTCCGGGAGAGCGCTGCCGCCCTCCAGGCCAGCCAGCATGCCATTGCAGTAGAGGCCAACGGCGTAGCCAGCCTGCAGTCCCCAGTCGGCGACTGAGGCCGCCGCGCAGATGGCCAGCTCCTGCAGCTCCCGGCTTTCCCCCAGATCCAGCAGAGAGAGGGCCGGCGGCATATCCAGAAAGATCGCCAGTGTATAGGTGGCACTGGCTTCGTAGACCTTGCTCTGCAGGCGCATGGCACGCGCCGAGGCCTTCCAATGCACTCGCCTGAGTTCATCGCCCTGCTGATAATCACGGATGCCACAGACACGCGCCGGATCTTCTAGCAGGCGCTGGGGCGTGGGCCGCTCACCAAAGGGATGGCGCGCCGGCAGCCCCAGCTGGCTGAGCGAGACAAGGGGAGGATAGACAAGGATCTGCTCCCGGTTGTCCAGTTCCTGACCCCGGCTCACAAAGCCAAAGAGATCGCCGCTGCGCAGGACGGTGGGACCAAAGGTGTGCACTCCTCGCGCCAGACAGCGTAGCCGATAGCTGCGCGCGATACGCTCGTACCAGCGTGGGCTAAAGAGGCTCTCAATGATGGCCCTCCCGCCATCTGGGATGAGATGGGGGCTGAGGCCACGAAAGACCAGCGCCAGCGGCACCCGATCACTCACTTCAACCCAGGAGAGCGGCAGCAGCTTGGCATTCTCCAGCACCTGGGTCAGGACGATCTCTTCGCCAAAGCTAGCCCGCTGCTGGCTGAAAGAGCGCCGATAGCGCAGGTTTACCAGACAAAAGGTTCCCCAGACATCGATCAATAGTAGTATGAGGAGTAACAGTAGCCCACCAATCACGAGCAATAGCTGATGGAAAAGAATGCTGGCCACCAGGACACCGAGCGCAAGAAAGTACCAGCTACGTTTCATGGCTCAACAGGCACCGGCATGCTTTCTACGATCGAGGTTATGAGCTTCTCCAAGGACTGACCACGCAAACTTGCTTGACCCGTTGGTAACAGGCGATGAGCCAGGACAGGTACAGCCAGGCGCTTGATATCATCAGGCAGCACGTAGGCGCGCCCTTCGATCGCAGCCAGCGCCTGGGAGGCACGATAGAGGGCCAGGGTACCGCGCGGACTGACTCCTAGCTCGATGGCTTTGTGCTGCCTGGTGGCCCGCACGAGATCTATCAGATAGCCCTCAACACTCTCTTCAACCTCTACTTTGCGCACTACCTGCTGGAAACGGGCAAGCTGCTCACTGCTGAGCACAGGCTGCAGCCCGGTCAGCGGCTGCCGCTGGCGAAAACGGCGCAGAATCTGGCGTTCTTCCGCCGCCGTAGGATAGTCCAGGCGCAGGCGCATAAAGAAGCGGTCGAGCTGGGCCTCTGGCAGCGGGAAGGTACCCTCCAACTCAATAGGGTTCTGGGTGGCTATCACCATAAAGGGTCGAGGCAGAGCAATTGTTTCGCGCTCGACGCTGATCTGGCGCTCCTCCATCGCTTCGAGCAAGGCGGATTGTGTGCGCGGCGTGGCCCGGTTAATTTCGTCGGCCAGAACGATCTGAGCCAACAACGGCCCGGGACGAAATTCGAAGGTGCCCCGCTGCTGGTTGAAAAAGGTGATCCCTGTGATGTCAGAGGGCAACAGATCAGGCGTAAACTGAATGCGCTGGAAAGAGCAAGCCAGCGAGCGAGCCAGGGACCTGGCCAAGGTGGTTTTGCCGGTCCCTGGGACATCTTCAAAAAGCACATGCCCCTCACACAGGAGCGCCACTAACAGAAGATCAATGACCGCTTCCTTGCCGACCATGACCTGCCCAATGTTATCGCGCAGTGCCCTGGCCGCCTCACTGACTTGAACAAGCTCTTCCGGTTGAATCATAGTCTTTGTCCTCTGACTGGCAGAAGGGCCAGCCATCAGATTCATGCCGGCTCGACAGGACTGCCAGCCGTAGAGCAGATCTTGTCTTCGACCCGATGGCTAGAGACTAGAGAGGCTGGCCATCACAGGTCAGGCAGCCCCTGACCCCAACCAGCCAGCCGGGACAGACGAGATTAACGCTGTTAGGAGCCAGGCGGTAAGGAAGGCAGACCGACGATCGTAATGGCAGCGGCGCTGGCCGGCAAATGCTTACCCCAGAGAGGCGCCAGTTGTAGATTCCTGGTTTTGGCATGAAAACGCTTGAGGAGGAGCGCCCGCGCCTCCTCCTGAGAGAGGCCGGCAATGCTCTGCGCCACCGCCTGCCGCCCAGCAGCATCGAGCTGCAACACCCACTGACCGCTGGCGATCACCACAAACTGCGACGCCTGGATCAGTCCGAGCGAGGCCGCGGTTTGCAGCTCACCTACCCGTCCAAAATGGGCCCCCAGACGCTGCTCGACCCGCTGCTGTAGATCCTGCTGTATCCACTGAATCAGGGCCTGGGCATCGTAGGCTACGGCTTTACAAGTCAGCTGCTCAGTCACCGTGACGTTGGCAGCGCGGTCGCCCGCGCGATGATTGGCCTGCTCCTGAGCTGAGCAATCGAGCACGTCTCCGCCAAGGCTCAGAAAGTCCTCTCCGGGGTGCAGCTGGGTCTGCAGCTGCTGCCTTGCCTCCTGGCGCAGCTGCAGCTTCAGATCCTGTTGAGCGCTATCGATGTCCTGCTGAGTAACCTCTGGCCCATTGTAAGCGTCAGCGCCTCCGGTGAAAGGGGCTGGATTAGAGATGTAGGCGGTAAAACCGGCCCTCGTTGCGTTCCCCACGAATTGATAGAGGCCATCCACAAAATGAGCGGGGATATTGCCCTGACTGCCGGCCTGTTCGACCATAGCATTGACAGTCGTCGAACCTTGAGCGCTAATCAATCCGTGATTGACGACAATAAGGGCTAAGCCATTGTTAAGATGGATCAGCAATGGCTCGTCAGGCTGAATGTCGCGGCTCACGGAGGAGAAGACGAGTTGTCCGTGGGCATAGGTGGCCGGAATGTTCGCGTGGGCGATACTGCCCGGCACCGTTTTAGAGCGCTTGGGAGTCGTATAGCTGAGCACGCGCGTCGCGACCTGACGATTGGCAAAATTGCTGCTTTGAGCGCGGAAGAAATTGTAAGACTGTACGACTGCCTGACGTACCGGCACGATAGTCACAGTTGCGGCAGTAGCTGGCAGGAGGTCGTACAGCCATGTTCCTCCCCAAATGAGCAGCAAAACGAGTACAATGGCAGCGGCTGCGCTCAGAGCCTGCCTGCGCCTGGGGGGAGAGAGCGAAAAGAGGCGCCGTACAGGGAGTCGCCCTATGATGCGCGGCTTTGTCGGCCCGGGCGCCGCCTGGGTCATAGTGATCCCGGTGGGGGTGGGGCTTTGCTCCTCACTGGCCCCAGGCAGCGAGCCTGCTCCTTCTCTCGGAGAAGACTCGGGAAGGAAAGGCCCAGACCACGAGACTGGCGCCGCCGGCGTCGGCGTCAAGGGGAGAGCTGGTGTGACTGGCCCAGAGCTGCCTCCGCTCGCTGGAGGAGAGGCGAGCAGCGTCGGGACTGGGGTGCCCTCCGGCAAGGGAGTGAGCGGCAGCTGTGCCGAAGGCTGCCCCTCGGCAAGGGCCCGACGCTTATCGGTATCCTCTGCGCCCGCTTCAACCGATCGCTCCCAGCGCTCCAGGGGGCTCTCCACGAGGGGCACTTCGCAGCCGAGGGCCCGCAGAAAGGCACGCACCGAGGCGAAGCGCCGCTGGGGATCAGGATCGGTGGCTGGCTCCAAGGCAGCGAGATTGAGGCCAGGATCTGCCTGCTGCGACGTAGAGATGGCTCCGCTGAGCATATCGCGCACCAGCATGGCCAGGGCATATTGGTCGCCGCGCTTGCTGATCCGGCCCTCGGGCGGACGGTAGCGCGGATCATCCTGATCTGGTACGGCAAAGGGCGGTTTCAGGCCGCTCAGAAGAATGCGCCCGTCAGCGGTCAGCAGGACCCACTGCGGCGCTAGCTGGCCATGCACCAGGTCCAGCCCGTGGACCGCCACAAGCCCTCGACCGACCTGCTCTATCACCTGGCGCACCAGGTCACTCGACAATGGCTCCTGGCCCTTACGCGCCAGCCGCAGCGTTAAGGTCTCACTTCTGGTGACCAGCTCACTTCCCTGGACAAGGTAAGGATGGTCCTCGACTACATCTCCTTCGAAGACTGGCAGTAGCGCTGGATCTCGCAGGTTAACCGCTGCTTTCATCCACTCCACAAATTCGATATAGGCTTGCCTGGATTGCAGAGCAATGGTCGGCCAGAGCTGTAGGGCATAGAGGGTGCCCGGGGCCTCACCATGTTCCACAAGATAGAACTGACACTGAGGGGTCTGCCGCAAGCAGCTCAACAAGCGATAGTGTCCAATGTAGTCACCCGGCATCTTCACGCTTTTTCCCCCTCCTTCTCAGGCCGGAGCGCTGGTGGTCTATCTGCTACTGGAAGCACCTGCTGGAATGATCGCGAGTAGAGTAGGCCCCTTCCTTTCATTCCACTAGAGCAAGGGCAGGACGGTTATAAGCTTGCTTCTACAAGATACCATATGCTGCAGCAGGTGTGAAGCAGGTGAGCAGTCCTGGATTTTCCAGTGGCGAGGTGAACAGCAGCCAGGTCAGGAAGAGAGGCCAGAGCCAGGGCAGGTCAGGCAGCCTTCTCTTCCTTTCAAACCAAAGGGAAAAAGCCTGGCAGAGCGCATTCACCAACGCCAGGCCAGGCTCACCTCTTTCAACTCCGGCCTCTGGAGCATACTCTTGCCAGCGCAGTGTTGCCAGTGGCCACTGTGCTGCTCAGGCCCGGGTACAGAGCGGCGAAGCGGGACAGCTCCCTGGCGACAGAGCGATCAGTCAGGAGCCAGCAGATATCTGAAGCTGGCTCGGGCTAATTGGCAGGAGCAAAAGCACTCGTTGTAATGCGCACGGTCACAGTATTCGAGCTAGCAGCGCCATTGGAGCCGAACACAGTCGCATGGACGCGGGCCTGGGCGCGTTTGCTCGCAGAGAAAACCTGCACGTGCCAGGTCAGTGTAGCCGTACCGGAAGCATCGGTATTTCCATTGACTACGGTCACAAAGGGCGCCACATTATAGGTGACCTGGAGCTGGACGAAGCTGTTGGGCTGATTGGTGATGACCGTGACCACCACATCGCTGTTGTTAGGCACGCTACCGGGGAGGCCAGTAATCTGCACTGCTCCGTTAGTGGCGCCATTCCCGTTATCAGTGGTGCGGGTTGGTTTCAGCGAGGGGGTACTCTGCATAGGAGGCTGGCTGCTCTCATTACTTCCCTGACCACTTGGCGTAGGGAAAGTTGGACGCAGGTCTACAGTGCCCGTTGGAGCCACGCCTGGGGGTGGGGTCAAAGGCACCCGGGCCTCCATGTTAGAGCTTCCCTGAAGGAGAGTGTTACCGATAATGACCGAGAAGATTACCCCGGCGATCAGCACCAACACGCTGGCAACCATCAAGACCTTGTAGGCCGGGTCCTTTTGCCAGAAATAGCTGATCTTCCCCAATAGCGTCGGCGGCGCGCTCTGCCGCGGACGCCGGATCAGCATCTCTGGAGCGATATAGGTTGTTTGCTGCTGTGGATCAGCAGACCACTCTCCTGGCTGTGCTCCGGGCGCCGCCGGCAGGACCAACTTACCAGAGAGCGGTTGGCCTCTCACTCCTTGCTCATCTCGTTGCTCTTGATCTAGCATCGCGCGTTATCCTCAATCTCAATCAACATTTCAGTATCGCTGTGCAGATCGACACCCCTGCAACCGCCGCCGGTAGAGGAGGCACCGAGCGAGATACTTCTCCCTATCTCATAACGATCGAAGCCCTGCTTTTTGGCATCTGAGCACCTCATTTGGGCTCCTCCTCATCTCCGCAAATCTCCGGCCACCGTGCTTTCCAGCTGCGCGATGTGCCGTACAACTACCTCAACAGCCAGTTGATCCAGTGGCTGTGACCGCACGGCCACCACTGCAGGCCCCAGGGGACGCCAGACTGCCGGGTCCGTGGGACCAAAGAGGGCTACGGTCGGTACCCCGAGCAGGCCAGCCAGATGGCTGAGTCCGCTATCGTTGCCCAGATAGCAGCGGGCCCGTTGAATCTGGGCAGCGACCCGTAGCAGCGGCAGATCAACCAGCACTTGTATCCTATCAGGCAGTGGCGCTGGCAACGCGCCCAGCAGCGCCGCCAGCGGCCCATGATCGGCAGGTCCGGCCAACACCAGCACCGGCCAATCGCGCGCCCAGGCCCAGCGCACCACAGCTGCAAAGTGGGAGGCAGGCCAGCATTTGCGTGCAGAGCCACTGCCCGGATGAATGACCAGAGGCGCTACGCTGAAGAGCGGCAGCTCCTGCTCAAGCACAGCAGGAGGCAGCCGATAGCAGCTGGCCCCCGCACTGGCAACCTCAAAGGCCAATCCCAGCGTCTGCGCCAGATAAGATGCCACATGGAGACGTGTCCCCGCTGGTGGATGACCAGGTCGGACCGTGGCCGCAGTCACGCCGGCCTCGCGCAAATTGCGCTCTACGAGGCCCTCGATATCAGTCAGCCAGCAGACCACTCGCTCCGCCCGGCGCAGGCGTGGGGCCAGCCCACTTTGATCCAGACCTCCTTCTGCAAAGAGCGCGCTCCAGCGCAGGTCAGCATAGTCCTCAACAGCGTCGGCCACTCCAAGCCAGCGCGCCAACGGCAGCACCTGCGCATTGCCTACGAGCGTCAGGCGGGCCGACGGCGAGGTCGCCCGTAGAGCGGACAGGACCGGGAACGTCAGCAGCGTATCGCCAATCGCCCCAGGACGAATTACCAGCAGCTCCCTGCTCTTTTCATCAGCCCTGCTCACATTCATGGCTCACCACTTCTTGGCCAGCGAGAGAAGCTCAACAAGGGCCGCGGCAGCTACAATGGCCAGGGCCGCCAGGATGCTCCAGCTATGGAGGGCGCGAAGGATTAGATTGAGCACAATACAGAGCGAGAGGAGACTACCCTGACGCAGCGCATGCCGGATCGTCGCCCGGTAGAGACGCGACGAAATGAAGAGCAGGCCGAAGAGGTAGGCAAGAGGCGCAAAAGTGCAGATGAGTGCACCTAACAGGAGGACAAAAAAAGCGACGAAGGCCAGGAGTCCACGCGGTGGAACAAAATAGGTAAAGAGGAGGAAGGCCGCCCACACTGGAAGGGCCAGCCCGCCCAGGAGAGAGAGCGCAGCGCGATTAGAGATGCGATAGCGTAGCTGTTGCTTAGCCATAGCTTATTTCAACAGACTGAACCCCTGGTTGTTCCCCAGGGGCGCCTCCTGGAGGCGGCGGCTTGCGCGGGCCTCGGAGCTAAAGTACTTCTGCCAGATATCCGGGGCGTCCTTACTTTCGCCTCCGTGCCGGGTCAGGCGCTGGCGAACACGACAGATCACTGGCGTGTTGACCGCAGCTCCGGCCACAATGACCTGACCCTTCGAGAGCGCAGGCAGATTGTCCAGCAGATCACGACCGACCCCCTCAATGGCGGCGGCTACGCTCTTCTGATCGATCTCGTTGACAATGCGCATGATGCACTGGGTCTGGCACTGGCTCAGGACATCGGCGTCGAGCTTGCCGGGCCGCTGACTGATGATGCCCACACCAATGCCGAACTTGCGTCCCTCGGCCAGGACCTGTTTGAGAATCTGGGTTGAGACCACTTCGGTGCCGCTCGGCGCAAAATGATGGCCTTCCTCCAGCAAGACAAAGACCGGATAGGGCAGATAGGATTCACCAGAGTGCACTTTGCCACGCTCAGTATTCATGCGCGCCTGATAGAGCCGACGCAGGAGTGTGGCAACAATGACCTGTTGATCACGCTCATCTACTTCGTTCAGCTGCAATACTGTGCACTGACCGGGCTTGAAGATCTCACGCAGATCCAGATGCTGGACATCATCGAAGGTGAAGCTATCGACAAAGCGCTGCTCGATACGCCACATCAAAGCGTGCACGGTACTGGAGTCGTCCGCCCCCTCACCGTCTTCGTCGTTCTTGCTGCGCGCCACCTTGCGAATGGCCTCCATCAGGTCCTGCGCGCTCCAGGGCGTACCTCGCTTCATCTCGTTCACCTTGCGCAAAGCCCGGCTCAGCAGATGCTGCTGCTTCTCAGTCATTTCGGGCAGAAGGTGACGCATGTCTCCCATGTTCAGAGTTGAGAGACGGACCTTGACCTGCTCGGGGCGGTAGACGCGCACCTGGGCCCGGTAGCCCTCGACGCCCTCTTCGCCGCTCTCCTCAGAGAATTCGGGAAGGTTGGGCAATTGATCGAGCGTGCCATACTCGCCATGCGGGTCGACGATGAGCACGCAGGCCTTATTGTAGGGCCGCATCAGCTCTTCGATAATCACGCTGGCCAGGTAGCTCTTGCCAGCGCCGGTGCTGGCAATAATGGCCAGATGGGTACTGACAAAATCCTTGACTGAGAGGACGATGGGCACCGCCCCCGGCGTCCGCGTCAGCAGCGAGCCGATGGTCGCCGAGCCAGGCTGACTAACGCGCCTACGGCAAAGGATCTGCGAGAGCATCTCATCGTCCGCCAGGAAAATCTGCTTGCCCGACTGGGGGGGTATCCAGGGGTTGATAAAGGAGCCGCTTGCGGGATCATAGTAGCCCATGATGGCGACGTGCAGCTCGAAGAGTTCGTTGGCTCGCGCATCGTAGCCGACCATCGCCGCAACCTGGGCCGGCGAGACCTCCGGCTCTGCCAGGAAGGTGTCAGGATAGAGCTGCAGGGGAACACGCTTGATAATGCGGCCCAGCACGCGCCGCGCCACCGGCTGGGCGCCGTTCTGACCCCACTCATCAGGCTCATTGAGTTCATAATAGACATACTCGCCGTTTTTTAGGACCTGCTCATCGTCGCGCGAGACAAAGGTATATTCGTGGGCCGACTCGCCCGGTCCTTTGGTAATGCCCACAGGCTTGCGACCCGTGCGCCCTGGCGAAACAGGTGGCACATTGGCAGAATCGCTTACCATAGCCGCTTAACTCCATCTTCTCTGTGAGAGTTCCTGTCCTGAACTGCACGCCAGACGGCAGTCTTGCATTGCTCCCGGCCCCGGCACCCCCGATTTAGCCGGTGGTTTCAACTTTGAGACGCCAGGCGAAGTTTCGCTTGACAATCGATAGCAGAGAGAGGTTTTGCGGAAATAGGCGTTCAAGCTGATCAATGATGCAAAGCGCGACCATCGGCAGTAAGCTATTGCGCTGGGCGATGATGTGAGGCAGATAGCCCATATGGAGATAGGGCGGCTCGCCCAGCCTGTCAGGGTCGCTGAAGAAGTGGAAAGCGCGCACCTGCTCGTCATCCATCGTCTCAATCTCGCTCCCCAGCTCCAGCGAAAGCAGGGGAACCCCATGCATGATAGAGAAGACTTCTGTCTGGCCTTCGGAAGTGGTCCTCTCCTGCATCATTCCGAGCACCATGACATAGATCAGCACGGCCCGCTCGGCAATGTAGTCCGGCGAGAATAGCTCAACCTGGGTTTCATTGGAGAGACGCGGCCCCAGAGAGCCAAAGCTCGGATTGAGCAGGATGGTATCGTAGATCACGCCTACAGCGTAGGTTCTTGGCTCTGTGCTCATACCCAGCACGCGATGCAGCTCCGCCTCGGGATCGTCGCCGCCCTGGCGTGCACGCACAGCAATGCGCACAAAGCGTCCGAAGGCGTAGTCTTCAGGCGCCGGCTCGACTTCGACCTCGCGCGGTCCATAAATCTGGCAGACGTAATTGATATGGGAATCGGATTTGACGATCTTTCCTATAAACATGCCGATGCCTCGTGTGCGGGCATGGAGGAGCACGCCCTGTATCTATTGTACCTGCTACTTCTCTCTCTTGAAAAATGACCTGGCTTTATCCTCTCCTGAAGAGCGTCTCTTGCTCTCAGGAGTACTCAAGCCAGACTGGGTCATCCTCTCGGAAGCGACGGGCAGCGCTGGCCCGTCTCACCTGGCGGCCATTATACCATACTAATCCTGGCGGGAGGAGGCAAATCAGCCCTCTTGCTCTGCCGGCCCAGGCCAGGCCATAGGCCCTTTGGTCAGGCCCGGTATGACGGGCAAGGGGAGATAGGAGGAAAGACTTCAGGCCGGGCAGATAAGAAAGAAGGGGCAGGTGGGACAGCGTCCCGGATCAGCGGGGGCCGCGGCATAATCGTGCTCTTTGAGCCGCTCCAGGCTCTCGACCAGCCTGGCGTAGAGGCTCTGCTCGCGTCGTTGCCCCAGTTTCACGGCTCTGACCTCGCCCGTGGTCAGGTTGTCGCTGTGGAGCTCGGCCTCCTGTCCAGGATAGTGCTCATGGTAGGCGCGCATATAGAGCAGCTCGCGCGTGTCAGGCTCTGGCTCTTGCTTACGCCGGCCAAAGCGTGTACGTACAAAGCGCACCGCTTGCTCTGGCTGCCGTGGCATCTCGACGCGATCGACATCGACGCGAATGGTTTGGCCAGCAATCTCTATGGTGAAGCCACGCCAGAGCTGCCAGTGCTGGGTCTCGGCGCTCTCTAGCAGCTTGCGATGGAGCTGCTCGGTGACCTCACGTCCATGTCGCTCGTACAGCGAGGCAAAAGGGGATTCATGGCCGCCAAGCTCGCGCCAGTGTTGGCCATAGAGTTCATGCACCTCTTCGCGCGTCGGCAGGGCCGCTGACAGCTGCTGCCCCTCAGCGACAGCTCGACGCGCCCGCCCGACCCATTCATAGAGCGCCTCGAGCGTCTTGCGCGTGGCTTGCACAAAGAGGGCATAGCCTTCTTGAAGCGGCTGAAAACGATAGATGTAGGTGTAGAGATACTTACGCGGGCATTGCTGATAGCATTCGATAGCGGAGGCATTGAGCACCCCCGGCTGCATAGCCTGGATAAATTCCTCATGGGGCTGGCGCAGCAGAGCAGCCTCGGACTCCTCGCGCCTCTGCCTCTCTGCTGCGCCAGCGGCAGCTGATCCGTCCTGTTGTCTGCGCCATTCCGTCCTGACGAGGCGTTCCGGCGGCAGAGCGGCCAGCAGTGGCTCCAAAAAGACTGAGGGTTTGGCTGTACGCTTGCCTGGACGACGACTATAGCTCAACACGAGATGGTCGCGGGCGCGCGTGATGCCGACATAGAAGAGACAGGCTTCGCCAATCTCGTGCAGGGTGGCCTCGTCGCTTTCCAGGGAGAGCATGCCATCGGGCGGCGGTATCGGATTATGGCGCCGTGTGGCAGGAAAGCGCTGCTGATTCAGCCCGGGCAAATAGATGACAGGAAATTCCAGACCTTTGCTGGCATGGACGGTCATGACTCGCACGACATCGGCCTCGCCGCCCTGGCTCTCCTCAAGACTCTGCTGGCGCGTGCTGCTATCCTGGCGTAGCATGAAAAGGACGCGCAAATATTCCAGGAAGCTGCGGACCTGTTCATAGAGAGGGCCAGCCTGAGCTGCGCTGAGAGGCTGGCTTTCGGCTGGCGCGGGTTCTTCACGCTGCTGACGCTGTTGCTGCAGGTCGAAACGCCGCGCTAGCTGGAGCAAGAGGGCATAGTCAGCCAGGATCGCCCGCGCCTGGGCGTCGTCGCGAGCCAGGAGGCGGCGCACCTGATCTGTTTCGATGAGGAGATACTGAGCGAGCAGAGACCAGATATCGGGTGCCGTAGTCAGGCGTTGCAGCAGCTCGCTGAGCAAACGCAGTGCGCGGCGTCCGCCTTCGCTCAGCGTCTCAGGAATGTCGCCACGCAGCACGAGCAGACCCGGGGCCACCTGCTGCGTGCGCGCCGCCAACAGCAGGGCCTCGATATCGGCCTGACAGAGAGAGTACTCCGGCCAGCGTGCCGCGCGGAGCAGCCCCATGCCATCCGGTCCCGCCAGCAACAGCAGTGGGGCCAGAGCATCTTTGACGTGTTCCTGCTCCAAAGTGCCCCCGCTCTCGATGACAGGCAGGTCCGCTGCCGCCAGAGCTTGCGAGATGCGCCGGGCCTGAGCGCGTGTGCGACAGAGCACGACCAGGTCGCGATAGCGATAGCCCTGGCGAGAGCGCTCCTGCAGATCAGCGACCAGGCCCGCCAGCTCGGCGGCCTCATCTTCCGCTACCGCCAGCGTCACATACGGTTCCGGCAGGGAGGGGCGCACCGCTTCGTTGTGCCGCAGCGCCGCCTCTTCGCCGAGTTGGCCAGCCTCCAGGCGCTGGAGGCGAAAGGCTTCGGCCAGCGCGACAATATCGGGGCGCGAGCGATAGTTGCGGCTCAGCGAGAGGACCACGGCCCCCGGATAATCTTCGCGGAAGCGGACAATGTTGGCTGGGGAGGCCCCGCGGAAGCCGTAAATGGCCTGATTTGCATCTCCCACAACCCAGACGCGACGTGCCTCTCCTGCTAATAGACGCAGGAGAACTCCGCTGGCTCGGTTGATATCCTGAAATTCATCGACAAGGATGTGTTGGTAGCGATGCTGCAGCTGCTGCAGGAGATCGCTGTGGCCTTCGAGGAGCTGCACAGTCAGCATAATCAGGCCACCAAAATCGATGTCGCCACGCCGCTCTAGCTCCTCCTGATAAAGAGCATAGACGGAGGCAATTTCGCGAGCACGCTCTGCTTGCTCACGCTCTTCGACCGTCTGGGCCTGCTCGAGCATCTGCTCCGCCAGCTGACGATAGCGCTCAGGAGTCACCAGCTCGTCCTTGGCGCGCGAGATGGCCTTGAGTATGTCGGGGAAATAGAGGGTGGGCTGTGTCAGATGATGATAATAATAGAGGGGAAGACGAGGCGTCAGGCTGCGCAGCAAGAAATACCCTTCGGCGTCGTCGACCAGCGTAAAGTCAGGACGAAGACCAGCCAGCTCGCTATACTGGCGCAGAAACTCGGCGCAGAAAGCGTGAAAGGTGCTGACCGTCGGCAGCTCCCAGGCGACGGACTTCGGTCCCGCCGAGGTCCGCAGAGCCTGCCCCAGACGCTCCTGCATTTCTTCAGCGGCTTTGCGCGAAAAGGTGAGGGCCAGAATCGAGCGCGGCGCGACGCCGCAGGAGCGGATCAGATACTCGGCGCGCCCGATAAGGGTGCTGGTTTTGCCGCTGCCCGGCCCGGCGATCACCAGGGCCGGTGTCTCCGCCGCAATGGCCGCCTGCTGAAACTCATCGTATGATCGGCCAGCGCCCGCTGGGGCTGGCACAGATACACAAGCAGGCTCAAGACGCCGCTGCGGCGGCTCTGGCAGTTGTTGCTCTGGCTGTGCCCGTGACTCCATGACAGGAGGATATTCTTTGAGGAGCCCGGTCAGGCGGTTAAGCATGGCCGCCTGCGAGACCCCAAAGCGGTTCGCCAGGGAGGCCGGCGGGAGACCTTGCTCTACATAGAGCGCGCGCACTGACTCCAGGGGCATCAGCAGCTCGGCGGCGAAGAGATTGGCCGCCAGCTCGCGCTGACTGCGGGGACTATAGGACTGACCAGGGCCGAGTAGCTCCTCGACGCTCCCCTCATCAGCCAGAGCCCCGATCTCCTCACGGATCTCTCCTTCTCCGCAGCGTTCAGTCTGGTCTTGCTCCTCCTGAGCAAGCGCCGCCAGCCTGCTCGTCAGAGGTCCCAGGATTTCTTCCAGCCCGGGCAGCAGGAGACGCATCGTCTCCGTTACAGGGCGATGGAGGATGACATGGCCAAGTTCATGCGCGAGCGTAAAGCGCCGCTGTGGCTCTGGCAGATTGCGGCAGATCCAGATCAGATTGTCGCCCGGCTCCAGATAGCCATAGGTACCTGGGGGGTGATCAGCAGGGTGAAAGGTGGCGACCTCCAGTCCCAGCCAGGCGACCAGCTCATCTAGCGGCAGGGCCTCGGCCTCCCACAACGACCTGTCGTAGCAATAGCGCTGGCGCAAATAGCGAGCGGCCAGCGTGGCCAGTGCGCGGGTCTCTTGCTCCATCGATGGCGCCTCTTTTCCCGCAACTCGTTCCTTGCCTCTCGCTCTTCCTGGTCTTCTACTGCCTCATTTGAGAGCACAGGCTGGATCGGAGAGAGGAGAGAAGAGGAGATCACAGGTTCAGCAGCATTATATCATGCCTGCCTACGGGGGCCAAATACTGGCCAGCCCAGAGCGGAGAGCGAGCAGAAACCTTCTGCGCAGTGGCCCTGATTTTGCTATAATTGAGGGAGACAGGCAGGCGGCTAGTCCTACCTGGTGCGCGCGGCGGGCGAGACGGCCAGGCGTAGCGCGGCGGCAAGGGAGCGGACACGTCCTCACACCTATGGGAGGTTCCTGGTCATGGAAGCATCCGAAATATTGACTCGCGCCAGAGCGGGGGAAGACAAGCCCGATGGCTGGATTGTGCTGCCGTTGCAGCGCGGCAGAGTGATCCTCTCGATCGTCGGCTGGCTCTTTGGGGCGGCTGTGGGTCTCATCTTATTCGCAGCCTTCTTTCCTGTCATGGTACCCGAAAACTATCACAGCACCTTCGGAGCCATTGCCAGCACGATTTCACTTGGTATGCTCCTCTTCATCGGTCTGGGCAGCGTTTGGTGTCTGATCAGCGACGCACGTCGTCTCATCAGAGCGCAGGACTATCTGATCGTCATCACACCCGAGGACTTTGTGCAGCAAGCGGGGAGCAAAGTCGTCCACGTCCCCTTGATCAACGTCCGTTACGTGACAGCCAGAGGCCGTGCCAGGCCAGACCGCACGCCCCCCACCAACCAGCTTGCCCAAGTTGGCAGCGCCAGCGAAAACATGGTGGGCTTTCTCTTTGGGCGTGGCATGACCCAGTCTCCGGAAGAGCGGCGCAAGGTGATGAGTTCTCGGGCCCCTACCTCGCTCGCTTTCATCGACACGCGCACCGATACCGAGGTCGTTGTCACGACGGATACAGCCTACGGCGATCCTTTCCTAATCGCTGCTTTGCTGAAACAATACGCCGCCAGAGCGCAGCAGATCGCCTAAGCTGTCGGTGCCGGATTGACGAGCGAGTTTCCTTCTCTCTTGCCTTGCCTGTGGGCCGTGCGCATACGCATGCATCTCCTCATTGTCCTTTCCGCGCCATCTTTTGGCCACCGATAGGAGTGCCCTATGCTGCTGGCTATTGACATCAGCAACACCAATATCAAGTTTGGCCTCTACAACAGTGAGGCCCTCAAACATCACTGGACCGTCTCCACTGTGCGCCAGCGTACTGCTGACGAGTACGCGATGCTGTTGGGCACGCTCATGAACCATAGCGGGCACACTTTCGGCGATGTCCACGCTGTTATTTTCTCGTGCGTCGTGCCACCGTTGACGCCGGTCTTCCAGGAACTGGTCCAGCGCTATTTTCACCAGGAAGCCATTATTGTCGATCACACACTGGACCTGGGTCTGCGTCTGCTGGTTGATAACCCGTGGGAAGTTGGCTCTGACCGTATTGTCACGGCCATCGCCGCTCACGAGCTGTATGGTGGCCCCGCCATAGTGATCTCTTTCAGCACAGCCGCCACCTTTGACGTGATCTCGGTCCGGGGCGACTTTCTCGGTGGTGCCATAGCCCCAGGGTTGATGATCTCCGCCGAGGCCCTCAGCAGCGCCGCTGCGCGCCTCTTCCGTGTCGAGCTGACTCCGCCGCGTTCGGCCCTGGGCAAGAACACAACAGAGAACATGCAGTCCGGCATCATCTACGGCCATGTAGGTCTTGTTCAGGGACTGATCCATCGCTTGCGCGCTGAGATCCCCGAGGTACCCGATCAGGGCGAGGTCAAAATCATCGCCCACGGCGGCCTGGCGAATTTCATGGCTCCGCTCATCCCTGAAATTCAATATGTCAACCAGTTCCTCCCTCTGGAAGGTCTGCGCATTGCCTATGATCGCCTGCGCAATGGCTACCGCCAGCGGGAACGCTAGGGACCGGTGGCGCTTGCAGCGAGATCGCCTGCGTCCTTCCCCAACCGACCGGTATTGGCACGCTCCTCTGCCGTCTAACCAGGCAGCCGGGTCAGAGGCAGAGGCTCCCAGAAGAGCAACAGAAAGGGAAGAGGATGAACCTCTTCCCTTTCTGTTGCTATGGACCCTGTTCCCACACTGTGTTACGAGGAGACTAGTTCTTCAGCAGTTGGGCAATCTGATGGAGATCGCTGGCGGCCTGATGCAGGGCTGTATGGGCCGTTTTCTCGGCGCTGCGCACCTTTGTGAGGTTGCTGGTGTAGGCGGTGCGGTCCTGATTATAGTTCTCAGGGGTCAGTGTAGGAAGAGTGCTCTGCACGGTATCAAACTGGGCTTCCGCCGTTGCAAGCTGGGCCTTGAAGTCGTTGTAGAGGCTCTGCAGCTGGGCCTGTTTGCCGGCAGGGGCGGCTGCGATGGCCTTCTCAATGGAAGTCTTGGCTGACTCCATCTTGTTGGCCAGCTTCTGCTCGATAGCAAAGTGGAGCTGCTGATAGTCACGTGGCAGTACCACCGCATAGATACGGAACTGCCAGAAAATGTTTTTGACATCCTGGCGGGCAGCCTGGGCCGAAGTCTCGGCGTCGAGCTTGCTCTGCAGCGACTTCAGGCCGTTTTGGTTGGTGGCAATGTCAGCCTGGAGAGCGCTGGCAGCATCGGCAGTGATGTGTCCAGCCTGCTGCTGCTGCGTCACTCGACTGCTGAGGGTATTCAAGGCATTCAGGCGCGCCGTGATGAGCTGGTTCCCAATGTTGATGACGCATTGGACATCGTTGCGAGCACACTGACCGCCCGAGGCCGGCGCCGCCTGGGCAATGACCGGCAGCGCCAGATAGGCAACAAGGCCCGCCAGCATGAGGTTAACCAGAGTCAGGAGGGTAAGCTGACCGGGTCGCTTCAGCCCCTTGAAGAGTTTCATCATCATCTCCTTGGCCTCTTACGCTTATTCTTCCTTCCTTGTTCGCTTGTTCGCCTGGATGTATGTGACAAATGAATGGTCAGGAAATAGTAGGATCTTCCACGAGACGCCAGCAGGCCAGCCAGTCGCGTTCCTCTGGCGCTTAGGGGAGAGGAGCGTTATCCTGGCCCTGATCGCTAGAGTTAGCGTCGTTCTGAGACTGGTCCAGCGATGGCAGCGTACCCTGAACCTGCTGATCGATCGATTGCACCTGCTGCGCCGGAGCGCCATTTCCTGTTGATGTCGATGGCGTAGTGCTGTCCTGACTGCTCGTGCTTGCCGGTAGCGATTGACTCTGCGAGCTGGCCGGAGCGGCCTGGTCTTGCGAGCGCAGAGCATGCCCGGCGCAGGCCGTCAGGGTCAGCGTTGCCACCAGCAGAGTCAACAACAAAGTGAGACTGAGTAGAGGGCGCAGGGCGGTAGCGCCCAGGGTTGTTGACTTTTTGTTCATTTTCTCCATAGCCTTTTCTCTATAGCTCTATAGCAGTAATGGCCTGAAAGCTGATCAGTGATGGCGTCATGCATGGACCAGAAGGACCTGGTCCGAGAGAGTCCCGTGGTGTTGTCACAGCGCAACGACAGATCACGCTTTGAAAGCGCCTGCGCTTTTCACTCCGCAGGGTAGTGTAGCAAAAAAACCTCAAGAATAGCTCAAGGTCAACCAAAGATTTGCTCAATGCGGCCCGCCGGGCTGGTCTTCGTGCCCCTGGTTCGGCCCCGACAGCTCTCTGGCCCTGGAGCGCGGGGGCTAGCGGGCAGGTCAGAGCCAGCGGAGTGCACAAAAAAAGGGGCAGTCAGCCGAGCTGGCTCGGCTGACTGCCCCCTGTCCTGTTCCGCAGTGGGACCAGGGAGAAAACGTCGTGTCAGGCTGCTACTTCTGCTGGCTCAATCCCTCAGCGTAGCGGCGCTCAACCTCTTCCCAGTTGACCACGTTCCACCAGGCTTTCAAGTAGTCGGCGCGGCGGTTCTGATACTTCAGGTAGTAAGCATGCTCCCAGACATCGTTACCCATCACGGGATAGAGGCCATCCATGTAGGGGCTATCCTGATTGGCAGTCGAGATGATCTGCAGCTTTCCCTGCTTGTCCAGAACCAGCCAGGCCCAACCCGAGCCGAAGCGCTTCAGGCCGGCATCGATGAACTGATCCTTGAAGTTCTCGAACGAGCCAAAGGTCTGCTCGATAGCCTTCGCCAGATCGCCACTGGGCTGGCCGCCGCCATTCGGCTTCATGATGCGCCAAAACATGCTGTGATTGGCATGCCCACCACCATTGTTGCGCACCGCCGTGCGCACATTCTCCGGTACCTCGTTGATGCGCCGCAGCACCTCCTCAACCGGCAGACTGGCAAAGGGATGGCCTTCCAGTGCCTTGTTAAGGTTCTCGACGTAGGTGCCGTGATGCTTATCGTGGTGGATCTGCATCGTCTGCGCGTCGATGTGCGGCTCCAGAGCATCGTAGCTATAGGGCAGAGGTGGAAGTTCAAATGCCATAGACCTTCTCCTTTTTATACCCAAGAGATTACCAGAATGGCGCTTCAGAGAGCATGCTCGCCCTGGCCCACCTTGTTCCCACTCGCCTGCGCTCGCGCTAGCTGGCTGGCAAAGGAGAGAAAAGCGAACCGGACCCGGCAGCAGGGCAGCAGGTCCGGCAAGCGGGCAGACACAGATGCGCATGTACACGAGCACGCGCGCGCCCGAGCACATGGGGCAGTCGAGGGACCGGCCAGAGCGTCGCGTCAGCCAGCACTAGAGCACTCTCCTGTTTAGTTGTATTCGATAAGATATGCGATTGTCAAGCAGATGCATACCTTTCCGTCAGGCCACACAGGAGCGCTGACCCGCCCCGTCTCTGGCTGCCCGCCGCCCCCCTCCAACGATTGCGCGCCTCAGCATCTCCTCGCAAGCCAGGTTAAGCCTGCCTCGTTTATTAGTATAGCGTAAAGAGCGCTGGCCGCCTCTGAACGAAAGGACAGTGCTGCGGCAGGTAACCAGTCAGTCCGATGCCACCGCGAGGCTTACCTTGCCAGCGCCGGGTCCGCGAGGGCGCTCAGTGCCACCAGGGGAGTGTCAGACCTCCGTACAGCAGCAAGCCGGCCCCAGCGGCCAGCAGCAGGATGACAAAGACGTGCACGCGCCGACTCAATGCTAGCAGGCAGGCAGCGGCCCCGATGATCCAGGCCCGCCAATCGCTGGCGCTATGGCCGATGATCGTCCAGGTATTGCCCACAGTGATCCCGACCACCGCCAGCGAGACCCCACGCATCAGCGCCTCGACCCAGCGCAATCCCCCAAGGCGTTGATACAGCCCCTCCCAGATCAGCGCCACAAACGGCGGGATCATGATCGCCAGCAGCGCCAGCGCCGCACCCAGATAGCCATAGGTCAGATAACCCAAGGCAATGACCCAGAGACCGTTTGGCCCAGGACTCAACTGGCCAATGACCAGGGCCTGGCTAAAGTCGCTCTCTTCAGCCCAGTGGTTGGCCAGCAAATCCTGATGCAGGCTGAGAAAGTTGCTGAAGCCGCCAGTTGAGAAGAGCGAGGCCTTGAGAAACAGCCAGAAATAGAGGAGCGGATTCTTCATGGCCGCTCCTCCCTCTCAGGCGGCTGCCCTTCCGTGGCCAGCGACGGCGCTCGGACAAAGAGCAACCTACCGGCGAGGGCGGAGGCCACCACAACGAACACTACAGCGATTTTGCCAACGATGAGCGCCAGGGTCACCAGAGCAATAAACGCCAGACTGAGCGCCAGCATGGCGAAGCCTTCCTGATAGCCTTGCTTGAGCAGCGGACGAGCAAAGTTGATGGCCACCACCAGCATGATTCCTGCCGTGGCAGGCACTACCCCGCGGAACATCGCTTCGACAAAGGCCAGGTGCTGGATTTCCTGAAAACCGGCGGCGATGAGGGTCGTGATCGCCGCGCTCGGGAGCAGCAAACCCAGGAGCGAGACCACTATTCCCCAGGCTCCAGCAAGCTTACGTCCAATGAGGACGGTGATGGCCACCAGATTGATGCCTGGGGTCATAATGCAGAGATTCCAATCACGGGCAAATTCTTCGATGGTCAGCCAGCGATGTTTTTCGGTAAACTCTCGTTGGATCAGCAAGAGCGTCGAAGAGCCGCCGCCGAAGGACTGCAGGCCGATCAAGACCCAGATACGCAGCAGCTCCCAGACCGATGGCGGCGGCTCCCTGGTCTCTCGAAGGGGAGGCGTCGCTTTCACTGTAATAGATACAGGCTGAGTCGGTGGCTTCTGTTGATCTGCGTGGAAATTGTCCATAAGCGTATGCCAGAGTAGAGAAGTTATCAGGAGGAGTTTGGCAGTAACCAGCTCACAGCTCAGCCTCCATTCTAGCACATAGCTTCAGGGATCAGCCAGCCAGCAGCAGGCCCCCAAAGCCTGGGAGCGGTCCAGGGAGGTTCTTCCCAGCCGGACCGTATCACGGATGACAACGAGCAGTCAGTCGGCAAGCAAGGCAGGTAGCTCTGCCTCCAGAGCAGTCAGGCGCTGGAGGCAGTCCTGCAGGAGCTGGCGCTTTTGTTGCACAAGATAGAGCTGCGCCTGACCACACAGCAGAGCTTGCTCCTGCAGGCAAGCTGCAGCCGCAGCCAGGCCGGCCTCGCTCACGAAGAGAGCGGCATCGAGCAGGCGTCGCGAGGCGAGAGGCAGGGCAAAGCTCACCGCAACTCCAGCCAAGAGTCTTCAGTGCCAGCGACAGCCCCTGATTGGGATCGATAGCAGCGTTAGAGAAGAAGATCTGTGGCCCGCCTGGCAGTTCCAGGTAGAACTTGCCGAAAGGCATGGTAGTCAGGCATTCGAGGAGGGGGAGGGAAAGCGAGGAGAGTGGCCCAGGCCCGGGTGCGAGCCAAGGGAGAAACGCACCCGGGCCACGAGAAGAAAGAGAGACCGACGCTTCCACAAGGCAGCGAGGAAACAGGTTACAGCTCGCTGCGGAACAGAGACAGATAGACCACCTCAGAGCCAGCGTAGACGATCTGGCCGAGCCACTCGCCCTGGCTGATAGAGAGCAGGCGCAGGCCGGCATGTTCCTCAGCGGGACGAGCCCGCTTATAGAGCGAAGCCAGCGAGGAGAGCTGCGTCAGGCGCTGCTCCTGCTCCTGGCGACGGGCCTCAGCGAGGCGCTGCTGCAGATCATCCAAATCGCGCAGGCCCTCCAGATCGAGGACCGGGCGCGCTGGTGCGCGATGCTGGTGCTCGGCCAGCAAGGCAGCAGAGCCATAGCAGTAGATCAGCAGGACAGGCAGCATCTCGGTCCAGTAAGCGCTGTTCGGAGTCACCTCCACGCCGACCAACCTACCGGCCAGGAAGAAAGCAGCGCCGACCTGACCAGGCAGCCACTCCAACGCGTGGCGGTAAGGCAGCAAACTGGCGAAGTTAGGACGCAGCCAGCGATCCAGATGGCCGCCGTAATTGATCCCGTAGCGGCGCGAATAGGCGGCGATTGCCGTCCAGAGGCGCCTGAAATCCTTGATTCCCTGCAACTCGAAGGCAGCGCGGCGGAGCCCGAGAGGCAACATAGAGAAGCGCTGCTGGGCCTGGCGCAGCGTGCCGCTCTGGGTCTGCTGGATGCAGTAGCAGTCGTCTGCTGTCAGCGTTTCATCGGCATCAAGGATCAGCACACGGCTGGTCGCGTGATTCTGCACCCCTGGCTGGAAGAACGCCACATGCATAGGCAGCACCAGCACTCCCTCTGTGGCCCGATTGCGCAAAACGAGCGTTCCATAGTTGGGGGAGCCGACCACCTCCAGGGAGCGCATAGGAGGAACAAAGCGCGCACGGCTCTGCTCCAGCTCGGTGCAGACCGGAAAAAGGCCGATGACCTCCAGCACACCCCAGGAGACCAGCGGACCAGGGGCCAGGTGGGCCAGCAGCCCTGTAAGAGGAGAGGTCTCCGCCGCCTCCTGCTTGACCTGAATCTCCATCATAGCTATCACCTCGTAAGCAAGAGTTGTTGCACCTGTTCCGCCTCAACCGAAGAGATAGACTCAGCCGCGTAATCAAGGAAGAGACGTGTCAGCACCTCACGCACTCCCTGCTCATGTTGCACAGGCAACAGCACGAAATCGTCGCCCAGACGGCGCCGGGTCAGCTGCTCAGAGCTGGTATAGACGGGCACTACCTGATAGACAGGCATGGTCAGACCGAGCAGGCGCAAGCCCTGTAAGATCAGGGCGGCATCGCCTTGACGCAGATTCTCGTAGCCGTCGGTAATCAGCAGAATCGCCTGCGGCTGCCTGCGAGCAGCCTCCAGCAAAGCGCTGGCCAGATCGGTCATACCCCGCGGCTGGGGCAACAGCTCCTCACTGGCCGGCATACTGCCACCGACCTGATAGAGCGTCAGCGAAGTCACACGCTGCTGCAGCAGGCGCACCAGGGCCAGCGCCAGAGCTACCGGATGACAGGCCCGCTCGCCAGACGAGGCCATCGAGGCCGACAGATCAAGAACCACTGCCAGCCGCGCTTCAACCAGAGGGAGCGAGGCCACGGCCTGCTCCGTGCGCCGCCACAGCTCTTCACAGTACTCCTCCCCCTTCAACTCCTGAAGGAGCGCTTCTCTATAGAGCCTGGTCAACGGGCCATCCTGGCGTGCAACTCGCGCCGTCGAAGTGGAGAGCGAGCGCACACGGCTGGCAGGGACATCGCGGTGATAGATGCCGCGCAGGCCGAAGAGGGTCTCGCGTGGGAGACCCTCCCCCTGCTCTAGCTGCTCACGAGCGGCCATACGCTTTGCCAACGTCGGATCAGTTGGATCGAAAGGCACCCCCGCCAGGAAGCACAGCGTCTCCCGGGCGATCGCTGGGTCGGGAGCGTAGTGCAGCAACTCGCGCCGCAGGAACTTCTCACCGACCTCGCTCGGCTGCGCCAGGAAGCGCCGGACCGAAGACCAGGTACGCTCTCCCAGCAAATGCTTCAACAAGAGCGTCACCCGCTGTCGCCGTGTCGCCGCCAGCTGTGGGAATTGCTCATGACCGATCAGCAGCTGCAAACCAATCTCTCGTGCGCGCCGGTTATTGATGCGCCGCTGCCGGATCACATCGGCAACCAGCAAAGCCTCCTCAGCCGGCAGCACGCGCAGCTGCTCTACAATGCGCTGCCTGGTAACAGTGTGGGCTGCTGGCAAGCGAATCAGATTGGCCAGCATCTCTCGCTTGTGCGAGAGATCTGCAAATGGATCAGCCAGCAGAAACAGGTAGAATTCGGGAGCCGCCTCGCACAATCTCTGATGCAATGTCACCATTTGTTCCTGTCCGGTCAGCGGAATCTGGCGGCTATTCAGGTACTCAATGAGCAACTTCTTGTCCATAGGCAGCTTCTCCGTCACAGTACTACATGACGATAAGAGTAGAAAGCGTATAAAGCGCGCAAAACGAGAAAGATCACGACGACAGCATGTCGCGGTGGATCACGCGCGCGCGCGCAGGCAAAGACGGATACAGGAACCAGAGAACACGGGTCGACTGGCGCTGACAGCTCTGGGAGTTACGCCTGCCGCCTTCGCAGAAAGTGTTGACGAATATTGAGGAGACTTCTGCAGAGGAAGGTGGCGGAAGCGCATCCCACCAGGTAACCCCAGGTATCCCTCTTAAACGGATATTCCGTCGAAGGCATCGTTTGTAGGCAATATCCCGGACCCGGTACACCTTTGAGTATGGTCAACATATACGCTTCCCGCCCTGTAGAAGATGGTGAACAACAAAAAAC
The DNA here is from genome assembly GCF_001748285.1 of Thermogemmatispora onikobensis. Taxonomy (NCBI): domain Bacteria; kingdom Bacillati; phylum Chloroflexota; class Ktedonobacteria; order Thermogemmatisporales; family Thermogemmatisporaceae; genus Thermogemmatispora; species Thermogemmatispora onikobensis. Next base: position 58,903 of record NZ_BDGT01000030.1, read on the forward strand.
AGTAAACTGCCTTGTCCCATCAGGAGGGACGGAGCCGGACAGGCAATCGATAAACTACTCAGGGGAAACAGCGCCGCCAAGCTGGGCTGCCCCAGAATCCATCGCGATATGGCGCGTAATCACCCTTTTTCGCAGATGACTTGGTTGGCTGGCGCAGGAGGGGTCATTTGAATGCAGAACGTCTTTCCAGACTTGTGCTCGTAGGCAACAGGTACCATGCAGGGACCACTGCATCCAAAAAGTTCCTGACAGGCTCTATATAACATACCTCTGGCTGTTTGTCAAGTATTTCCTCCACCACTTTGAGAGAAGTCCGCCAGGAGATTTGTCATGAAGGAAGCCGAGGGATGGCCGTAGTGCTCGCTTGATGATGGCCTTGGGTTGGGCGGTTCCTCTGTTTCTTTCGCTCCTGGCCAGACAGTCATGCTTTCTCGCTGCAGAAGGCTCTCCAAAGGGGGCGCTGCTGTGGGAATGGAATCGCTCAGCCAGTTGTAATCACCTATGGAAGCTAGCCAGGACGTGGTTGTGATACGCTACGCTCACTGCCAGCTTTTATTGGCTCCTTAGTGAGAGGAGCCAGATGGTTTCGCCTGAAAGCAGGCGAAGGAGAGGGCCATGACGATTGTGACAACGCCTGGGTTGGAACGCTTTCGTGGTCTGGTGAGCGACGCTTTGCTCTCCGAGATTTACGATCTGGCGCGTCCTCTCCAGGGCGTGCATGTTCTGCACATTAATACGACGGCGCAGGGCGGTGGTGTGGCTGCTTTACTGCGTGTGCTCCTGCCATTGGTCAGGGAGCTGGGCATCCCTCATACCTGGCGAGTGGTTCAGCTTGACGAGTTCGCCGCCACTTTTATGGCGCGGCTGACCGACATGCTGCAGGGCGGCGAGCCGGGCCTGATTACTCCCCAGGACCAGCGCCAGTTTTTGGATTCGCTGCGGTCCGCCATGCAGCCGCTCGTCGCTGAGCGCGCCGATCTCTACTATATCCACGATATTCAGCTTGTCCCTCTGGGGCAACTGTTCCCATACATGCGCCCGGCTCTCTGGTTCAACCACATCGATACTGCCCGGCCTGATCCAGCGGCGCTCACCTACATCAGTCAATTTCTAGATGCCTATGCCTTATGCACCTTCAACACGCCTTTCTCGGTCTTCCCGCAGTTGCCTGCCGGGCGCGCCGCAGTGATTACCCTGGGGATCGATCCCTTTAGCGAGCGCCATGCGCCCTTGAGCGAGGCTGAGGGGGCTGCTCTCCTGGCTGGCTGTGGGATTGATCCAGGTCGTCCCCTGATTACCCAGGTCTCGCGCTTCGGGCGCTGGAAGAACCCGTGGCAGGTGATCGAGATCTATCGCCTGGTGAAGCAACGTCATCCGGAGGTCCAGGTAGCGCTTGTTGGAGCATTGGAGGCCAGCGATGACATCCGTGCCCAGGCTATTCTCGCCGATCTGCAACAGCGGGCGGGCGATGATCCCGATATTCATCTGCTCTGGGACCCGGCCCAGCTGACCGCGCCGGTGGTCAATGCCTTCCAGCGCTTTTCGCAGGTGATCTTGCAGCGCTCTAGTCGGGAAGGGTTCGGTCTGACGGTAACAGAGGCGATGTGGAAGTATCAGCCAGTAGTGGGGACCTCGGCGACTGGGGTGCGCTACCAGATCACTCATGGGTACGACGGCTTCCTTGCCGATGATGCGGAGAGCGCGGCGGCCTATACACTGCGCTTGCTAGAGGAGCGTGAGCTGTGGCGCCAGATGGGTGAGGCTGCCCATCGCAGCGTTCAGGAGCGTTTTCTGTTGCCCATGATGCTGCGCGACTACCTGGCAGCCCTGCTGCGCGTCCAGCAGCTGGTTGGTAGTGCCTGAGTCCAGCACACCGTTCTGGCGCCTCCTTTTCTGATTGGCAGCCTTGGGGGCCGGGCTGCCAATCAGGGACGAAAGGAGCAAGTCGGGCCCGGGTCGCCTGGTTGGCCAGACCGGGCCTGCGGCCTCATCATCCTTCTCTTCCTCGCTCTCCTTCCCCACCCCGATGGTGCACTACTCATCGCTGACCAGCTTGCCTGCCTCAGCCTTTTCTTCAGGCGCGGGAGAGAGTCCTTCGGCGTAGACGCCGCGGTAGGAGGCCGGCAAGAGGGCGGCGATGCTGCGCATGACGCGCTCGGTGGCCTCTTCGATCTCCTCGCGCGTGATCTTGGAGCCTTGGGGCTTAAAGAGCAATGGCTCGCCGTAGACAATATGGATTTCGGGACGGAACTTCTTAAAGAGGTCCTCGCTGCCCCAGATAGCCACAGGCAGAACTGGCACGCCAGCGCGCAGGGCAATCATTCCCAGGCCGGCGTGAGCGCGGGCCAGCGTGCGTGTGCGGCTGCGCGTGCCCTCGGGGAAGATGACCAGCACCCGACCGGCTTTCAGCACGGCCTCCGCCGCGCGCAGAGCCTGGCGATCCCCCTCGCCGCGGCGGACGGGGAAGGCTCCAAGAAAACGCGCCAGCCAGCGCAAACGTCCCTGAAAGACCTCTTCCTTGGCCATGTAGACGACCTTCTGGGGCACATAGATCGGAATGAGAGGAATATCGGTCCAGGCGAGGTGATTAGAGGCGATAATGTAGGGGCCCTGACGCGGAATATGGTGGCGACCGCGCGGGCGCATGCGCGCGATCACGGCCAGCAGGAGCACAGCCAGGATGCGCAGAATCTCATAGATCAGCGTCGGTGTCTCGTAGGGTTGATAGAGGTCCCTGTCGCTCCGGCTGGAAGCCGTGCGCTTCAGTGGCTGCCGGCTCTCCGGCTGCTCCTGGTCGGAGGAGAGGCTGACTTCCTGTTTCATCGCTTTCCCCGAAAGTGGTGACAGATGCGTTCCAAAACTTGCGCGATGCTGAGATGGTCGGTGTTGATGACTATGGCATCGGGCGCCGGCTGCATGTTCTCGCGGTCAATCTCGTCACGGCGCCGAATGTCAGCGAGCACTTCCTCAAAGGAGGGAAGGGCCGGGTGATCATGGCCGAGGTGCTCCAGCAGTTCGGCATAGCGTCGACGTCCGCGCTCCTCGAGGCTGGCCGTCAGATAGATTTTCAGCTCGGCGTCGGGCAGGACCACGGCGCCGATGTCGCGTCCAACCATGACGACGCGGCCAGGGCGAGCCAGCGCGCGCTGGGCCTCAATCAGGACGCTGCGAACTTCGGGATGGGCAGAGACCAGCGAGACGGTACGGGTTACATCAGGGCTGCGAATGGCCCAGGTGACGTCTTCGCCGTTGACGGTTACTGTGTACTGACGCCCGTCCTCAATATGAGGATGGCTGATGACGATCCTGGCCTCGCGCGCCAGGCGCCCAAGAGCCTCCCCATCGTGCGGGTCGAGATCCCGCTCTAGGGCCAGCCAGGTCAAAGCCCGATACATGGCCCCGGTGTCAATATAGAGATAGCCCAGACAGCGCGCTAAGCGCTCCCCCACGGTGCTCTTACCGGCGCCGGCTGGTCCATCGATGGCAATGCGTTCCGCCTGCTCCATGTGGGTTCCGAGCCTTTCTGGTCGGCTTGCAAATGTCGCTAAGATTATACCATAGCTCCTCAGCAAAGCAGGCCCCCCTTGACTTTCCTGTCCCTCTGACTCACCTCCACCGCCGCCTCCCCCCTATAGCTTTAGTCTTCCCTTTGAGCTTCGTCCATTGAATGAAAAGGGAGCGTTCTTTCGTCAGAAATGGTATCCTTCTTATGGCACGTGCTATCCTCCTGATGAAGGAGGCCATCAGAAGAAGAAGAAGAAGGACGGCATAGGCGCCGGCTTTCCCCCATTCCAGTGAAGGAGGTTGCAACGATGAGCAAGCGATCCGAACACGTTGAGGTACAGCGCCCTGCGCGCCGCGAGAGCGTCTATGCACGCTATCTGCGGCTCTCTGAACTGTTATCCTTACAGAAGCCAGAGGAGGAGCTGGCCCATCACGATGAGCTGCAATTTCAGATCGTTCATCAGGTGTTCGAGCTATGGTGGAAGGAAACAGCCTTCGAGCTGCGCAGCATCAGCCGCCTGCTCAAGGAGGCGAACCTCCATGAGGCGCTGCGTTTGCTGCAGCGTGTGATCCGCATCCAGTATCTGCTGCTGGAGAATATGCGCATGCTCGAAACAATGTCCCCCTGGGACTTTCACGCTTTTCGCAAGCTGCTGGCCGGGGGGGCAGGCAGCGATTCGCCAGGCTATCGCGAGCTGCAGCGCCTCTCGCCGCCGCTCTGGGACGACTTCCGCTCCTTGCTGGCCGCGGCAGGCGCTTCGCTCAGCGACGTCTACCTCCAGGCCGGACGCTATCCCTTACTGCATGCCTTCGCCGAGGCCCTCATCGATTACGATGAGGTGATGCAGACCTTCCGCTTCCGGCACTATAAGCTCGCCGAGCGTATGATTGGCGCGACGACAATGGGCACTGGCGGCACACCTATGCCCCTTCTCGAACGTACTACTCATGATATGTTCTATCCCGAGCTCTGGGAGGTGCGCAATCGCCTGAGTGCGCTTGCTCAGGAACAGGGCCAGATCTAGCCAGACAGCAGAATGCGCTTCTTTCTGGCAGGTCTGGCACAAGTACCAGATTTTGGCTCTTCACATTTTTCGTCATTTGTCATATGCTTTGAACGAGTCTAGCAATCAATCGTTCAACAGTAGAAGCTCCTGGAAAAGGCATATTGACAGTGAGTTCAGAACACGAGAAAGTCACACATGCGTCAGAAGAGACGCCGACTCAGCCGAAGCAGCCGCCCTTGCCGGTGGAGCAGAGAGCGGATCAGCCGCTTCCTGAGCAGCCAGTGAGTGGGGAGAAGGCCCCAGCAACGGGGACCGCGCCGGCAGCCGGGGCTGGACAGCTGGCAGCTCCAGGGGAGCAGGGGGCTGTCTCTGTGAATCAGGCGGTCAACCAAATGGCACCTGGCCCGGCGCAATTTACCTATTGGGAGCATGCTGGTTCCAGTCCGGTGATCCCTGGCGGCAGTGGACCAGGATGGGGCTGGGGTGTCTGGCCCTCACCGTCGACGTCACCTGCGCCCCCTATGTCAGCGCCGATGGCTCCGGCAGCTTCGGGGTACGCATCCCAGCCAGCCTACGGCGGAGCACCCTCTTATCCTTTCTATCCCGGCTATTCGCCTTATCCGCCCTATGCCGGTGGCCCGCCCCACTGGCCAGGCTATTGGTATCCCGGCTATCCGTCCTATCCAGGCTACCCGGGCTGGCCAGTCTGGTCGGCTCCTTCCGCTTACTGGCAGCCAATCCCTGCCGCTGCTCCCCAGTCCCCACGAGACAATTACCAGGTGGCGCTGGGGATCATTGGCCTCATCTGTTCGGGGCTGACCCTGTTGGTCGGTCTAGGGTCATTGCTCTTGGCCAGCCTTGCGACCTTGCTCACCAGCACTACGCGATCGACAGGAGAACTCTATCCCCTGACCGTGCAATCGCTGGTCTATACCTGTGCCGGCCTGGTCGGGGGCAGCTTCTGTCTCTACCATAGCATCCGCTCGTTGTTAGGCAGGCCGAGCCATATCCTGAAGATGCCGCCGTTCTGGATCTTTCTGATTGGCTATGTCCTTACTCTCGCCATCGGGCTGATCCTGCAGGCCACCCATCAGGCCGTTGCCTTTCTACCAGGGACCACAGTCCTGATCTTCCTCACAGCCATCTTTCCCGCTCTGTCGCTCTTCACACTGGGTTTGCATCTGTTGCGCCATGCTCGCTGGTCGACCACGTGGCGACGTTTCACGCTTGCCCTGACCAGTGGGGCGACCCTGGGCATTCTGCTGGCCTCGCTGCTGGAACTCTCCGCGACGCTGCTCCTTGCGGCCACAGGTCCCACCTTTAACGCGGCCTGTTTGAATGATCCATCGAACCCCATTTGCCAGACAGGAACCAAGACGCTGGTCATCGTGCTGGCTGTGGTAGTGGCTCCATTGGTAGAAGAGACGGTCAAACCGCTGGGAGTAGCATTGATCAGTGGGCGCTTCACCAGCGGGATCGAGGCTTTCATCCTGGGGATGAGCGCCGGGCTTGGCTTCGACCTGGTCGAGACTGTTAGCTACATCAGCATGGGGTACAGCGACTGGGTCCATGTGGCGCTGGTACGTTCAGGGGCGGGATTACTGCACGGTCTGGGGGCAGGCATGGTAGCCCTGGGCTGGTACTACCTGATTCGCACCAAACAGCGGCGTTTCCGTCTCGGCTTCGCTTGCTGGTTGTACGCGGTGCTACAGCATGCTCTCTGGAACGCCTGCGGTTCGCTCACGCTGCTTCCCGCGCCAGTAGGGCCAGCCATTGAGAGCTGGCAGCTGAATCTGGGGTTCATCAGCTTCGGCCTCGATGAGCTGTTAATCCTCTTGTTAACAATCGTCTTCCTGGTGCTCTTCATCCTGATCGTACGCTGGCTACGTGTACATCATCAGGAGGAGGCGACGCCAGCGCCGGCTGAAGCGGCAGTTCCTTCCAGTGGGCGACCGGCAGCTGTCGGGGTATAATACCGGCAGAGGCAGGCATTGCCGCCATCCCATCCTCACCGTGGGGCGCGCGATGCCGGGTGATGCCTGCCACGTTCTGTTTGCTTTTTATCTTGGATGCCCGTCTCTCTGTTAGAGGCAGGGAGCGGCGGCCAGGGGAGTGGGAGATGAGGGAGCAACTCGGTCTTCCTATGCCAGAGTCAGAGAATAACGCTCAGAGGAGCCAGCAAAGCAGCAGCAGCAGCAGCAGCAACCGACGGCGCTTCGGCAACTATGAGCTGGTGCGTCGCATAGATGTGGGTGGCATGGGCGAGGTCTACCTGGCCCGCCAGCACACGGCCTTTGGCCGCGAGGTAGCCATCAAGATCATGCGTTCCGATCTGGTGCATGATCCGATTGCACGTCAGCGCTTTCTGCGCGAGGCCGAGGTGAATGCCCACCTGAAGCATGAGCATATTCTCCCGTTGATCGAGTTTGGCGAGGAACAGGGGCGACTGTTCTTTGTCACCCCTTATATCGAAGGGGGCACGCTGGCCCAGCGCCTCCAGCGTGGCCCTCTTCCGCTATCCGAGGTCTACACGCTCTTCACTGCTCTGGTGCAAGCCGTGGCCTATATCCACCGCCGGGGCGTTATTCACCGTGATCTGAAGCCGAGCAATGTGCTGTTGGATCGCAACAACGATGGCAAGGTCTATGTGCGCCTCATCGATTTCGGCATTGCCACGATCCAGGGGCAGCATGCCGATGCGCCTTTGACCCTGCCCGGCAACGAGGTAGGGACGCTGGCCTATATGGCTCCCGAGCGCCTGCAGGGTGTTGCAGCCGTCAGCAACGACATCTATTCTCTCGGTATCATTCTCTACCAGATGCTCACTGGTCAGCCGCCCTCGCAGGAGCAGCCACGTGCCAACCTCCCTGAGCCGCTGGCCTACGTTGTAGAGCGTGCGACCGCCGAGCGTCCCGAAGAGCGCTTCAGCAGCGCCGAGGAGCTGCTGGCGGCCTTCGAGCAGGCCTATCGGGCGAGCGCCGCAGCGAAGCTGGAGAGCGAGCGTCGCCAGTCAGCTCAGCGGGCGGCTGCCCAAACTGTCCCACGTCCACAAGCTGCAGCCGCTCCGCGTGCTGCTTCTCGGCCACCGGCCCCGCCGGGCCAGACTCCTCCCGAGGTGATGACCTTGCAGCGTTCCGAAGATGCCTCCGACCAGTCTCCCTATACCCCCCCTGCCCGCCCATCGTTCCGTTCCGGAGGGCGACCGCCCTTTTCTCTCTCAGGACAGGGGGGCTTTGCACAGGAGGACTACGACGCGCCGACGATGGATCTGGGGCGCGAAGTCCTCAGCGGTGCCAGCGGCCCAGGCGGGAGGTTTGGCAGCCGTCCCCCTCGCCGGCGTAAGAATCCTTGGCTCGCCCTGATCTTCGTGACCATCGCCCTGGTGCTCTTGCTCATCGGCGGCCTGCTCTTTCTGGAGGCGCCCGGCCTGTCGACTGCCGCCATCAACATTACCCCTCGCACCAGCGCCCTCTCGCAGGTCTTCACGATCACCGCCAGCCTCAAGGCCAAGCAGGTGGACACGGCGGGCAAAATTGTTCCAGCCAGAGTGCTCAGCGAAAGCAAGACGCTTTCTCAGCAAGGAGCTACCACAGGCCGCAAGTGCACCTTACTGGTCCTCGACTGCAAACAATCGGTCGATATTGTCGATCAGATCAGGCTGGCCAACCAGGCCAAGCAAATTCTGGTCAACCAGATCACGCAAGATCTGCAGCGTCAGCTCCAGCAGCAAAACGCTCAGCAGGTGGGAGACATTGTCTTCTCCGACGTGGACGAGAAGACCAATCCCCCCATTGGGGTCGAGAGCAGTACTGTGACCGTCACTCTGACCGAACAGGGCAGCGTCGAGTACTTTCTCCTGGGAGATGTGCGCTCGTTGGTGTTGCAACTGTTGGGGCAACAGGCTCAGCAGCAACTGGGAGCCCACGCCCAGCTGAAGACGACCCAGATCGGCAAAGTGAGCGTGCAAAGCGTCGATAATCAGGGGACGGCCATCCTCAAGGTGCCTGCCGCGGCCTTAGCGCAGTACCTTTTCTCTCAAGATGAGCTGGAGGGCATGAAAAGCCATATCAAAGGCTTGAAGGTGAATCAGGCCCGCACCTATCTACAGAAGCTGCCAGGTGTTGATCCAGCGTCGGTCAGCATCCATCTCGCCGGCAGCAACAACGATCTGCTGCCCGATGATCCGCAGCGCATCCAGATCATTCCTGTCAATCCCACGAACCTGCCGAGCCTCCAGCTGCCCTCGACCAGTGGCTCCGGCTCGGCGAAGGCGACAGCCACAGCTTCGCCCACTGTCAAAGCCTCCTCTACTCCATAGGCTCATCAGCGGGACCAGCGGGGTCGACGTCCGCGGCGCTGGCACGGCTCTCATGCCAGAGCTGGCGGACGACCCGCTTGGCCGTCTCGTAGCTGAAACCACGGCGCAGCAGAAAAGCCCCCAACTGATTGCGGAAGACTTCATAATTCTTAGAGGCCCCGCTGCGCAAGAGCATCTGCACCTTCTTACGGCCAGCCCGCAAGGCCCGCTCCTCATCGTCTCCCTGGCTCACCACCTCGGCAGCGACGTCAGGCGCTACCCCCCGCGCGCGCAGCTCGCTCTGTAAGGCTCTGGCTCCCTCGGGATGAAAACGCTCGCGCGACTCCACCCAGAAGGTAGCAAAGGCCCGATCATCAACCAGACCTAACTCGGTGAGCCGCTCCAGCACCGCCTCGATCAGATCGGGATCGACCCCCCTCCGCCGCAGGTAATGATGCACTTCCTGGCGACTGCGTGGACGAAAAGAGAGGTAGTTTAAGGCGCGATCGAGGGCCTGCTGGAGAGCAGCCTCTCGTCGGAGCCGGGCCAGCAGCTCCGGGCTTAGCTCCTGACCAACGACCAGGCCCAGGCGCTCCACTACCAGCGCATTGACCGTGAGCAGGCGCTGACCGTCGACAAAGAGGTTCACCTGCTCGCTTTTGTTCGCCTGTGGCTCTATTGCGGTAATCTGCATGGATCTACTATAGCACGTCGCAGCCACGGGCGCAATGCAGCCAGCGGTACGGCAGGCGACGCCCACCTCCGACTCGCCTGCGCTCCATAGCATACAGCGATGATCGGTCAGCCTAAGCACGCCGAAACCACTACGCGACCTGGGTCAGCCAGCCAGTCAGGAAGCGAACAGCGACACGAGCAGAGCGGCAGGAAGCATACACAATGTGCACGGGAAACAGTGGTGGGAACAGCCGGAATGTTGGAGAGGATTGGTATCGCCAGGGGAAATCTTACGAACGTTCGATAGGCTCTACGTAAGCAGTAATTCATGTAACCAGGCGGTTACATGATATGAATTACTGCGCTGCGCTTAGCGAGCGGCCTCGGCGTAGGTCTCTTCAGCCAAAGCCTCGGGCAGCAGTTCGATCAGAGGAACTTCGCGCAGCTCGGTGATCTGGTTCTGCTCATCGACGAGGACAACGCGCGGCTTCAATGAGCGGATTTCTTCCTCGGTAAAGAGGGCGTAGCTCATCACAATGACAATGTCGCCAACGGCATTCAGGCGAGCAGCCGCGCCGTTCAAGCAGATGACCCCCGAGCCACGCTCGCCAGGGATCGTATACGTCTCCAGGCGCGAGCCATTAGTGACATTGACGACCTGGACCTTTTCATAGGGATAGATGTTAGCAGCCTCCAAGAGATTCTGATCGATGGTGATGCTACCGACATAGTTGAGATCAGCCATCGTGACGGTAGCGCGATGAATCTTTGATTTGCACATCGTGCGCAGCATAGAGAACACCTCTTTCTCTCATTACCAGATAAGCTTGCTCTGGCGCTCACCCATCTGGCCTTAAGTAAGCAGACAGTTTATTGCTCAAAGAGCGGCGGGAAGGCCGCAGACTCCTGCCCCATGTAGCAGCTCTGGCTGTCAGCCGGCAGCCTCTCAGCTTGAGCCAATAGTTTCGCCAGCCAGCCGCGCCAACAGCCAGACAACAGCCAGACAACAGCCCTTGCCACCTCCTCTTATCGTCAGTATACATAAGGACCCATCAATCGAGTAGCTACTAGCCAGATCAGACGGTCAAGGCGCCAGAGAGGCGGAGCGCCTTCACAGTTTTTAAACGATCGAAACCCGGCCAGGGAACAGTGTTCCCACCTTTCGCTCGCCTTTTGGGGCAGAGAGAAGCAGCCGGAGCAGCTGCTTTCTCCGTCGAAAGGCCCGCCCCCTCCGCTCCCCGGCTCCGGGGTCAAGCAGGCCGGATGCAGGCAGAGCCGCCGCCGGTCGCGCCTCACTCATCTTGCGTTGTCAGCGGTTGTTGGGTTTCCGGCTCTGGCTGATAGCGCCCTTCAAGCACAGCCAGCAAGCCGCGGGCATAGGCTTCAGCGACGCTCTGAGCATCGTAGATCTGGTCACGCATCAAGAGACGATAGCGACATTTCCAGCGTCGTGCGGGCCAGGGAGCCAGGCGGATCAGCGTATAGGTAGGCACATAGGTTTCCAGCGTCTGGCGTAAAGCGACCTCATCGCAGGCACTGATCCCATGTGTCAGCAATGCCTGGCGCAACTCATCGGGGAGCACCTGCAGCCACCTTCCTTCTTGTGATTACCTTTAACCAACCATTGCCTGGCCTGGCCTGGCGCATCTTCCCAGCGAGCGATCGGCCAGTGCCAGCCTACTGAAGGGCGGTGCGCCAGGCTGCGCGCATCTCCTCCACGCTCAACCGTTCCCAGTCCACCAGCGGCAGTCGGCGCGGGATCACCGCGAAGGGGCCGCTCCACTCTTTGGCCTGCTCTTCCAGCCAGGCCAGGACCTCAAACGAGCGCTGGCGCACCTGCTCAACCAGCGGATAGCGCTGAGCGGCTCGCTCGAAGACCTCCTGGTCTTTGGTATAGACGCTGAAATCCTCACGAATCACCACATCAACGTAGAGGTCCACATAGATCAGCCGTTGGGAGGTACTCGTATAAGGATCGGTTGGCAGCACCACATCGCAGTAGCCGCTGACAAAGTGCCCATCCTGCTGGTCGTAGCCGATGTGAATGGTATACCAGGCATGGGGCCAGAAGTAGGTAAGCGAATGTCGTTCTAGAATCCAGGTGCCTGGTCGCCAATGCATTGGCGTACCGACTGGCGTCCAGATCGAGACATACTCGTCACTCAGCGGGAGCTGATAGCCCTTCCACGCGCCCCACTCGCTGCCATCCACGAGCATCTTCTGTATTTCAACTTCAAGTAACATGTCTGACGAGCATCCTACAGAAAGAATCGATCCATGCTTTGCAGCCTTCAGACTACATTATAGCGAAGAGCAGTCTGGCGCGCCAGATGGCAGAGGCATCCTCAGCTTGCTGACTGGTCTCCAGCCTGAAGATGGCTGCCGCGTTCCAGAGCAGTGATATAATGGGGCAGACAGCAGCCAGCGGGGGCGTACCCGTGCCTGTGTCTTGCACTGCACTTGTACCGCAGCCCTGGCTAGTCTATCAAGGAGAATGACCAGGATACCATCGAGGAGGATGCTGTGAGCAGCCTGGCAGAAGAAACGCGCATCGAACGCGACTCTATGGGTGAGATGCGCGTCCCAGCCAACGCCTACTACGGAGCCAGTACTCAGCGCGCCGTTCTCAACTTTCCCATCAGCGATCTCCGCTTCCCGCGTGCTTTTATCCGTGCCCTTGGTCAGATCAAGCAGGCAGCAGCGCAGACCAATGCTGAGCTGGGCCTGCTTGACGAGCGCATCGCTGCCGCCATTGTCCAGGCGGCCCAGGAGGTCATCGACGGCAAACTCGACGAACATTTTGTCGTTGATATCTTCCAGACCGGTTCGGGGACCTCGACGAACATGAACGCCAACGAGGTTATTGCCAACCGGGCCAGCGAGCTTCTGGGAGGAGCGCGCGGTTCGCGACTCGTCCATCCCAACGATCACGTCAACTTCGGGCAGTCCTCCAACGACGTCATCCCCACAGCCATTCATCTCTCCGCACTGGTCAGCATCGACAAAGAGCTGATCCCAGCCTTGGAGGAGATGCAGCGTGTACTGCAAGAAAAAGCCGAAACCTTCTGGCCCGTCATCAAGACCGGGCGCACCCACCTGCAGGATGCCACTCCCATCCGACTGGGACAGGAGTTTCTCGGCTACGCCGGCCAGATCGAGCGTGGCATCGCCCGCCTGCGTCACGCAGAAAATGAACTCTCCGAGGTTGCGCTCGGCGGTACCGCGGTTGGTACCGGCATCAACACCCATCCCGAGTTTGCCGCTCGCGTCTGCCGTCGGCTCTCCGAAATGAACGGAGTGAGCGTGCGCGAGACCAGCAACCATTTCCAGGCTCAGAGCACGCTCGATAACGCAGTGGAGGTCAGCGGCGGCCTCAACACCCTGGCCGTCAGTCTGATGAAGATTGCCAACGATATCCGCTGGATGGGATCGGGACCACGCGCAGGTTTCGGCGAAATCGAGCTGCCCGCTGTCCAGCCCGGCAGCTCCATCATGCCAGGCAAAGTCAACCCGGTCATCGCCGAGTCGCTGTGCATGGTCTGTGCCCAGGTTATGGGCAACCACACCACGATCACGGTGGCCGGCCAGTCGGGCAACTTCGAGATCAACGTAATGATGCCAGTGACGGCCTATAATCTTCTTCAGTCGATCAACCTGCTCAGCGCCGCCGTGCGGAATTTCACCGAGCAGTGCCTGCGCGGCATCAAGGCCACCGAGAAAGGGCCGGAGATGGTCGAGCGCGGACTGGCCATTTGCACAGCGCTGGCCCCCATCATTGGCTACGACGCCGCCGCCGAGATCGCCAAGGAGGCCCATCGCACGGGGCGCACAGTGCGTGAGGTAGCCCGCGAGCGCACACAGCTGAGCGAAGAAGAACTGGCCCGCATTCTGGACCCAGAGCGCATGACGCAGCCTGGCCTGGAGGGCGGGCCTGCCGCAGGCTAAGCCGGCAGCAGCTCACCCACCACCCGCTCGGAGACGAGCGAGGCAGACCCAGCAAAGAGAGCAGTAGCAGTTTAGCAGTTATCTTCCCGCAGCCCGAGCTGGTTAGCCCCGCTCGTCTCGCCATCATGCAGACCCAGTTTGCCGCCCGAGGGCCGGACTGCGTCTACCGGTAGACTCAGATCAGCATCTCATTTAGCGCAAAAAGCCCCCATGATAACACAGACGATAGAGAACTGTTCCAGCAGCAGCTATCTCCTCTGCTCCCTGAAACATCTTCAGGTTACCCTCTACATGGTTCACATAGCGCCACCCATTCTCTCCCCAACAAGCAGGGCCGCGAAACGGTAGCTCCGCTGATACTTGCTGCAGTGCGCGACGTAAAAAGGCGTAGACCCGGGCGACCTGATCTTCCTGGTCTGCAAGCTCCTCCGTCACACCGCCAGCATAGGCCATTGACCAAACCGGCTGCCCGCGCCAGGAAACTACCTCTTGACCAACAAAGAAGGCCATACCAAAGTAGATATCGCGATAGTGCCAGACACCATTGTGCCACTCCAACTGTCGGGAACCGGGCAGCAACGGTCTCACCGAGGCCGCATCTCCCAGCGCAGCATAGGTATGGCGTTTTGCCTCCAGGAGAAAAGCCAGGAAATCCTCTTGCTCAAACTGTTCCATCAACAAAGCGTATCGTCCTCCTGCTCAGGGTAGGAGCTGGCAGCCTAACAGCGCTAACTGCAACAGTCGAACTGTAACAGTAATTTGACAGTTGCAACAGAGAGCTGTTGGCTTCGAGTAGCGGACTGGGGAGCAATGTTATTAAGGCAAGAGACCCAGGGAGAGAACAAAAAGCTCCTCTCTGTCCCCCAGGCTGGCCAGTCAGTCAGGGAGCGGGGACAGAGAGGAGCCAGCTCGCCGGGGGTTGCCCCAGGGAGCTTCAAGCCTGCTTCAGCACCTCAATACTCTTGCGCACAATCTCCACAAAGTCGGGCTTCAGACTGGCCCCACCGACGAGAGCCCCATCAATATCGGCCTGGGCCACATACTCAGCGATATTGGCCGAAGTCACGCTTCCCCCATAGAGAATGCGCACAGCATTGGCGGTCTCACTGTCATACATATCGGCATACAGCTCGCGGATCAGGCGGATGGTCCGCTGAGCCTCCTCACCGGGGCAGGCTTTGCCCGTGCCAATTGCCCACACCGGCTCGTAAGCGATCACCACGTCGCAGGCCCGCTCGCTACGGAAATTCGCCAGGCTCGCCTGCACCTGAGAACGAATCACCGCCTCCGTTTTCCCAGCCTCATACTCCTCCAGGCGTTCGCCCACACACACAATCGGGCGCAAGCCATGACCGAGGGCGGCCTGGGCCTTGCGATTTACCAGCTCATCGCTCTCGCCAAAATAGGTGCGACGCTCCGAGTGGCCTACGATGACCGTTGTACACAGCTCGCGTACCATCAGCGGAGAAATCTCGCCAGTGAACGCCCCCTTCTCCTCGAAATGCATATTCTGAGCGCCCAGCTCAATGCGTTCGAAGAGCAGAGCATCGAGCACCTCGCGGACAGCCGAGAGCGAGATAGCCGGTGGGCAGAGAATGCAAAGTAAGTACGGATACTCGTTCAGCAACTTGCCCAAAGCCGGCGTGATCTCCAGCGCAAAGCTAGAAGCCAGGCGAGGGCCATAGTGCATCTTCCAATTACCAGCGATAATGGCAGTGCGCGCCGGGGTAGTTGTCATCAGCGATCACCTCACCCTCAGCGATCCTGCAGAGCTGCGACCCCAGGCAGGACGCGCCCTTCGAGGAACTCTAACGAAGCGCCGCCTCCGGTTGACACATGCGTCATCTTATCAGCAGCGCCAGCCTGCTCCACTGCGGCAGCGGAATCGCCGCCGCCGATGATAGTGGTGGCCCCCCGGGCGGTACAGGCTGCCAGAATCTCAATCGCCGCGTTTGTGCCGCGAGCGAAAGCAGGCATCTCAGCCACCCCGAGCGTGCCATTCCAGACAATCGTCTGGGCCTTCTCCAGCACCTGGCGGAAAGCCGCCACCGTCTCTGGTCCGATATCCAGAATACGCCAGCCTTCTTCCACCTGATCGCGCGGCACCACGCGCCATTGAGCATCGGGGGCAAAGCGATCGGCAATCACCACATCCACCGGCAGCACCAGCTCTAGTCTGCGTTCACGCGCGCGCGCCAGCAGACCGCGAGCCACATCGAGCTTGCCCTCCTCCACCAGCGAAGCGCCAACCTCAAAGCCCTCAGCCTTCAGAAAGGTATTGGCCATCCCGCCGCCGATCAACAAGGCATCGGCCAGCGTCAGCAAGCGCTCCAGGACAGCGATCTTATCGGAGACCTTGGCCCCGCCGATCATGGCCACAAAAGGACGACGGGGGTTCTCCAGGGCAGCGCCGAGGAAATTCAGCTCCTTCTCCATCAAGAAGCCAGCAACGCCGGGCAGATAGTGGGTAACGCCTTCTGTAGAGGCATGAGCGCGGTGGGCCGTGCCAAAGGCATCGTTCACATAGAGATCGCCGAGCGTCGCCAGACGGCGAGCGAATTCAGCATCATTCTGCTCTTCCTCGGGGTGGAAGCGCAGATTCTCCAGCAGGAGAACCTGACCCGGCAGTAAAGCCCGAGCCAACTCCTCCACCTGGGGACCGATACAATCGGGAGCCAGCTGGACAGGGCGCTGCAATAGCTCGCTCAGACGCACAGCCACAGGAGCCATGCGCAGTTTCTCCACCACTTTGCCTTTAGGCCGGCCCAGATGGGACATCAGAATGACCGCCGCCCCGTGGTCGAGCAAATACTGAATCGTTGGCAACGCGGCCCGGATGCGCGTATCATCAGTAATGTGCCCCTCTTCATCGAGAGGCACATTGAAATCCACGCGCACCAGCACCCGTTTCCCCTCCACCTCGATATCACGAACCGTCTTCTTATTCATGCCAGTGCACCCTCCATCCAGAGGGCGAGGCTTGCCCCGCCCTTGCAATGAGCGATCACGCCGCGGCGCGACCTACCAGCCCTTCTCGGCGACGAAGTGGGTGAGATCGGCCACACGTGTCGAGTAGCCCCACTCATTATCGTACCAGGCGATCACCTTGACCATGTAACCGCCACCAGTGACCATCGTCGAGAGGCCATCGATAATGGCAGAATGAGAGTCGCCGCGGAAATCGGAGGAGACCAGCGGCTCTTCGGTATAATCCAAGATCCCCTTGAGGGGGCCGGCAGCAGCCTCCTTATAAGCCTCATTCACCTCCTCGCGCGTAGCCGGCTTGCGCAGAGTTGCTACGAAGTCGACGACCGAGACCGTCGGAGTAGGTACCCGGAGGGACATGCCATCGAAGCGGCCCTTCAGCTCGGGGATTACCAGCGCCACAGCGCGGGCGGCGCCAGTAGTGGTTGGAATAATATTGAGGGCCGCGGCGCGAGCACGGCGCAAATCCTTGTGCACCAGGTCCTGAATGCGCTGATCATTCGTATAGGAGTGGATTGTATTCATCAGGCCATGCTCGATGCCGAAGCGGTCGTTGAGGACCTTAGCGGCGGGAGCCAGGCAGTTTGTCGTACAGGAGGCGTTCGAGATAATGTGGTGCCTGGCCGGGTCATACATGTGCTCATTGACGCCGAGCACGATGGTGAGATCCTCGCCCTTAGCAGGTGCGGAGATGATCACCTTTTTCGCTCCACCCTGCAAGTGAGCCTTGGCTTTATCGGCATCGGTGAAGAGGCCGGTGGACTCAATCACGATATCGACACCCAGGTCACCCCAGGGAATTTGCGCGGGATCGCGCTGAGCGAGGACCTTGATGCTGTGGCCATTGACGATGAGGGATTCGGGGGTGGCCTCAACCTGGCCCGGGAAACGGCCATAGGTGGAGTCGTACTTGAGCAAGTGGGCATTGGTGTAGGTGTCGGTGAGATCGTTAATGGCGACGACCTCTAGCTCGTGGGGATAACGTTCGAGCATCGCCTTGAAGGACTGCCGTCCAATACGGCCAAAACCGTTGATGCCTACTCGTGTTACCATGCGGATGTTTCTCCTTCTTGCTACTTGCTGCTACTAGTCATAGATCGTATGACTGAGAAGCGCTGGAGCGGGAGGATAAAGCGCCTCCACAATCCTGAGACAAGACGCGCCCTCTGTGGTGTTCCACGTGAAACACCGGGAGACGCTGGACAGAATCTTGTCTGCCCCCTCACACCTCTTCGTCGAGGAACGACCGCCGCACCATACCTGCCGGCCACAGCGTTGCCTTGCACGCGCCAGAGGCCCTCCTGCCAGACTCACCCGCCTGGCGCAGCTCCCTTCCTTAGCGGCCCACCTTGTCGTACCCTGCTTGTACACACGCCAGTGCCAGCATCCACGCGGC
>NZ_BDGT01000031.1 GCF_001748285.1 Thermogemmatispora onikobensis
CCTTATACAGTTCAAGCTCATCGGAGGCTTCTTTAAGAGATTGTTCCAGCGTATCAAGCTGCCTCTGACCCTCGGCGAGCTGCTGGCGCTGCTCAGCAAAGCGGGCCTCAAGCTCGCGAGCGATGGCCTCCTCCTGCTGGCGGCGGAAGTCGGCCATCTCCTGGCGAGTCTGTTCCTGAGCCTCCTGATAGGCTTGCTGGTGAGCTGCTTCGCGGATGGCGGCGAGCTGCTGCCGGACAGCGGGGAGCTGTTGCAGAAAGTCGCTGAACTCTTCCCAGTCGTCGATGACCTGCTCGCCAGCTTGCAATAGGGCTTTGGCGCGTGTGAGGGTATCTGGCAGCAATGGCAGATTGGTGGCTGGTGACTGGGTGCTGAAGGCATGCTTCAGCGCCTTGAGCACGCGCCGCACCTGGTCCACGTCGAGATCTTTGACCAGGGGCTGCTTGTGATAGGCCGTGAGCACCTGCTTGATAATGACACCTGGAGGAGACCAGTCCAGCTGCTCGGAGACGGCTGGCTCGATTGTCAGGAGGCGCAGCTCCTCGCCGTTGTCAAGCGGGAAGGTAAGAATCGCCTGCTCATCGTCGGGAAGCTTGCAGACGCCGACATACAGTGTTTGCTCCGTAAGGCCGTTGCTGTAGGCGAGAGGACGTAGCCGCTCGCCGTCTAGCTGGATGGGCCCATAGAGCTGGCCCCCATGCTGGATATAGATGGTTTTCGTATAGCATGGCCTGGTGAAAGGTTCGCTCAGTCTGGCAAGGAGCCGCTCCCGTGGGATCGTGCTCCAGTCGAGGACTTGAGCCAGTCCCTCGGGCGAGGGCCAGGGGGAACCAGCGATACGGTAATAGGCGTAGGTCGGGGAGTCTTTGAGGTCCTCGCGACCCTGGGCCGGTTCAACGCGAAAGCTGTAGAGCAGCTCGGGTCTCCATCCACTCGGCCCACGTGGCCAGGCGACCTTACCGGTATTGGGGAAGAAGTGTTTGCGAGCCTCCCAGACCAGTGCTTCCCAGACCTTCATTTCACTACCTAAAAATGCAAGAGGTGTTATAAAAGATAAATTTTCCTTTATATCGTCTTTCCTAATAATTCCGATCCAATAGTATCTTTCTGTATCCGACATGGCCGAGACCTTTCCATAGGGACAGGGGGAGCGTACAGAACACTGACTATGGCACTCGCTCTATGGTATCAGCTTCCCCGAGAAGAGTGCTATGAGGCGGTTCACTACCCAGGGAGGCAGATGCGAGGTCAGGAGGCGCCGCAGCGCCAGGGCCAGCGGCGGATCATCCTGGCGGGCAGTCTGCTCCAGAGAGCGCAACTGCTGCTGCAGAGCAGCCGGAAGCCCTGGCGTATGGGCAAGCTCAGCCGTTGGCAGGGTGGTGAGACAATGGCCCAGCCAGAGCAACTGCGCGCGTTGGGCAGTACTGAGCCGTAGTGGTGCAGCGACCGGTCTGGGGGCAGGCTCTAGAGAGATCTCCAGGCAGCCCAGGGCCCCCCCGTCGAGGACCAAGCGGGCCTGGCTGGCCCTGGCGAGCGCTGGCCAGATCTGCTGTCGCCAGAGGTCTGTCAGCTTCTCGCCTGTGGTCACTGGGGAGAAAGCACGATCCTGGTGCCAGGGGGCCTCTGCAGTGCACCAGCGCCAGGAGACGCTGACCGGCAGGCCCGGCGGGGCCAGTTCCCATACCAGTGTGGCCCCTTCCTCTGCGCTCTTCAGCACCAGGCGGCCTGGCTCCGTGGCTCCCGCTGCCGCCTCTGCCGTCGGGCTGAACGCGGTGAACTCCTGCCGGGCACCACCCTGGGTCACCGCTGTGCAGCGCAAGCCTGCCAGCCATTCCGGCGGCAAGAGATCGGTCCCGGCCTCCCCAGCGCAAGGATCAAGAGTGAAGGCCAGGCGACCCGACTGCCTCTCCTGCCAGAGCTGATAGCTCCCTGGCGCCAGACCGTCCACGGCCACGTAAACCATGCTGGTCTCCGTGGGCAGCAAAAACCGTTGCTCCACAGGCGGACCCCCACCCTCTTGTCTCAGACGCAGATCCAGGGTCAGGGCGCCAGCTCGCCCAGACTGAGAAGAGAGCAAGTCGGTGGGTGGTCTGCAGCCCACAAGCACTTGCGAGCGCGATCCCAGCACGGGTGGTCTCTCCTTCGGGAGCAGCAGGGGCGGACTGAGCAGCAGCAGCGACCAGCTCGACTGCTGCCCCTTCAGTTCGCTGTAGTTCAGCCAGCGCTCAAGCCGGGCCTCAGCGTCCTTCGTGGCCAGGGTCGAAGAAGTCAGCTCCAGTTCCCATAACTGCCAGTCGGAGCAAGGTGGGCCGATCTGACGCTGCAGACCTGGCCAGTCCTCAAGCAGTCCCTGCTCAACAGTAAGCTCGCTGCGCACCAGCCAGTAGAGGCGCCTCCCACGATAGAGCCTCACGCTCTCGCCGCGACGCAGGCGCCGGGGCAGCTTCTCATCTTCCTCCTCGTCCTCACAAAAGAGTGTTCCCTGCCAGTCGGCTGCGAGACCGGGTGTTGGGGGGACTGTCTGCAGGCAATGGCACCCATCGGCGAGCTGACAGCAAAGCTCATATGCGCTGTCCTGTGGGGGCACCGGTAGCAGGGGTGAAAATGCCAGCTCCCTGAGTGATCGCCCCCTGGTTAGCTCTGGCGAGCCAGCCAGCAGACGAGCGTCAGCCGCCGGGCCAGCGAGCTGCTGCAGCTCCTGCCACGTCTCCTCACCCAGGGCAGAGAGATCAAGAGCGAGCTGCCAGCGCTCCTTGTGGTCGTCTGTTGCCACCATCAGCAGCAGAGGAAGCCCGGCGGGGATCTCTTCTTGACCTTCGTTGCGCTCGTCGTCGTCATCGTCCTGCCTGGGACTGCCTGGTGGACTGGCCGCGGGCGAGAGCGAGAGACCTTTTCTGTAGAGACAGCCGATATCTCGCAGCTTGCGAAATGTCCCCAGCGAAAGAGAAACGCCCTCATCGCTCTGTCTACCGGGGCGAGGGGGCCGAATACCCCACTTGGCCAGCCGCAAAAGGCCCTCTGGCGTGATCTGAAAGGTGCCCTGGCTCTTGCCCGCGACAATATAGTAGTGGCTCCCGTCCTTCGTCTGAAAAAGCTTGGCCATCGACCTTCCCCCAGGGGCCTGCTATCTTGATGCCGACTGCTTGCCAGAAGGAGAGACAGGACCCCAGCCGCTGGATCTTGCTCAACCGGGAAGAGGGTAAGGCGGCCTGCTCTGGCCTGGCGACAAAACCGACTTTGGAAGATGAGTCCCCGGTGATCACAGGCGCCTGCCTTCCCCGGCGTAGCCCCATCGATGAGAGTTACTATACTCCAAAGAAAGGGCCGCAATCAAGAGAAACACTCTTCTCTTCGCTGTAAAACCCTTGCTGAAGCGCTTCCCTATGGCCGGGCCGATGGCTGGTGCTGGTAGGCCGATGGTCCAATGATTGGCTGGCTGATGAGAAGCTGGCAGGATGTGCCAATCAGTCTGATCTCATGAAGAGAGGATCAACGGGGGAGTTGTTTTGGCCGGCGATCCTTGCTTGGCTTTCCATCAAGTCACGCCATGCCGGCAAAGCGGCGGACAGGAGCGGAGCCTGTTCCCCTCCTGTCCAACTGTCTACTCAGCGCTGGCCAGCGGCCAGCCAGCGCTGTCTCACTGTGGCCTGTCGCTCGTAGGGCGAGTCGTCTCAGCCGTCAGCCAGCGCAGATAGCCCTCGCTGCCAGCGGCGAGCGGCAGAGCGATAATCTCCGGCTCCTCGTAAGAATGGGCTGCCCGGATGGCCTGCTCGACAGCGCTGTAGAGATCGGCGCGCGTCTTGGCGCTACAGAGCCATTCCTGGGCCTGCTCGATTGCTCCCTGCCACCAGTAGACGCTCTGGATAGGACCGGAGATCTGCACACAGGCGGCCAGGCGCTGCTCGACGAGCTGCTGAGCGATCCGGCGTGCGCCCTCCTCCGAATCGATCGTTGTGCGCACCTCAAGAAACTCTGCCATTGTCTGCATGATCCTTCCTTCACTCTGGGCTAGGCAACGGCTTGAAGAAATCACGGGCCAGCCACTGGATCTGTGGCTTGTGCTGCCAGGAGCGCGGCGCCCGCTGAAAGACTTCGAGCACCTCATTATAGCGTTTCTGGCTGTGCAGCGTCAGGGCCAACTCGGCCCCCTGGCGTACGTAGCGGGCGAAGAGGTCCAGCTCACCGATCAGGCGAGCGGCATCGGCCTGATAAATGATGGACTCGTTGCTGGCGCGCTCTGAGATCGAGGGTGTGGCAAGACTCAGCTCAATGGCCTGCCAGCTGCGCAGCTCGCGCGCCTGAGCAGCTGATTGGCCTTCTTAGGTGAAGGTGCTTCTCTGACCCCGTCGCTCATCGCTGCTCTCACTTTCAGTTTACTCAGAGAGAGACCATCTTTCAAGGGTATTTCGTGCAGAAGATGGAGGAATCTGGCTGGCCCCCTGTTGGCCCCTGCCCTGTATGCTCCTGGCCCCGTTGCTGCTCCTGTGCTGGCTCCTTGCTGGCGGTTCCTGGCGTGCCAGGGGTGTGCTATGCTTAGAGCGAGATGCGACCATCTTGTATATAAATTATATGCTGAGCATATTGAATGTCAATATATAAGCAGGAGGTTGCACATGGTGACACTAGATGTCTGGTTGCTCTGTACGATTGCCCTGCTCTGTCTGCTGTGTGGGCTGATCATAGGTGTCTGGCTGGCGCGTCCGTCCCTCTCCTATCGAAGGCCCTAGATCGACGCAAAGCGGGGAGATAGAGCGATAGGACTGGAGAGAAGAGGAAGCTAAGGGGCCTTCTCTGCCTCCCTGGCTGAGAGGAAAGCGTATGGTAATAATGTGACTGCTTGGCTCTCAGGAGAAGCGCGCAGAGCGGGGTCTTGTCTCTCCTCCGAGAAAGCAAGCCAATGGCAGAGACAAGACCCTGCTCTCTACGATAGCCCTGATGTCTCCAACCAGCGCAGTTCACGCCCGATGAGCAGCTCCATCTGCTGCGTGTGATGGGTTGTACGCATAGGCACGGCGGCCAGAGTCAGGCTGTAGCGTCTGGCCAGTGCGCGTACCTCTGGTGTGTCGTCGTACGTGACCAGAAAATCGCCCGCGAGGCAGCTCACCAGCGCAAACAGCGCCTCGTGATCCAGCTCAGAGTAGCGGTAGAGCCGGCGCCCGGCCTTTTTGCCGGTGAGTGTGTAGGGGGGATCAATAAAGCTGACCACGTCATGGCGTCCCTGATACTGGCGGAGCTGCTCCAGGCCATCGCCGTGGATGAACGCAAGGCGTGGACTCAGGCGGGCGATCTCCTCGATGCGCCGCCGCAAGGTTGCTGGATACCAGCGCGAGCGTAGGCCGCGTCCATCTTCGCCATGCTTGAGAAGACCGGCGCCGGGGGCCAGAATACCGCCGTGGCTGACGCGGTTGCGAAGCAAGGTCTGAAAGGCATGCTCGGCGAGAGAAAGGGTCTGGCGCGGGCGTGTGAGCCAGTCCTCTACTTCTGCGGGTGTCAGCTCAAAGGATTGGAGGAGCTGTAGTAGCTGGGCGCATGGCTCCTCTTGCAAGAGAGTCTGCCAGACGGCGGCCACGTCCTCGTCCAGCTCTACCATCAGGGCCTGCTCTACCAGTCCCTCAGCGACGGCGGTCAGACTGACGCTGCCGCCGCCAGCGAAGGGTTCTAGTAGCACAGTCGGACGGGCTGGTGACAAGCCGCGGCTCGCTCTGCCCTTGGCGGAGAGCCAGCGGCGTATGTAAGGGACGAGCCAGGTCTTGCCGCCCGGATAGCGAAAGGGACTGCGCTGGGGCACGCTGGCTACATTAACAGGCTCTGGGAAATCCTTTCCTTGAAGGGGGGCAGTACCGCTGGCATGGCTTGCCATTTCGCCATCGCCAAAGAGCGGAGCCATCAGAGAAAATGCTTGTTCTTTTGAACCCACTCAATCCTCCTCCCACTCAAGAAGCTCTAAAGTCTGGAAAGTGACTGCCTGGACCGGGTGATCCAGGCAGTCCGGTGTCACAACAAGCAGGAAACCCAGGGCGTGAGGGTGTGAGTGAGGTGGTAACGATCTGCTACTGCTGCTACAGCTTTTCCCATTGCTTGAGAGCCACTAGGCCCCGGCCCGGGGGCCACGCGCAGGCCGCTCGGATTTAGCCCGCATCTGGGCCTCATGTTGGGCGATCACCGTGGCCGTACTGCTCGGATACGTCACACGGAAACCGTCGTAGTTGGGATAGAGCGTGCCATCATCCTGCAGGCCCGTCAGAATCCAGAACTGATCACCATTGCCGTTCAACCGATAGACCTGGTCGGTCCACTGGCGATAGATATCATCGCGCGTCGTCAGATCCAGCCAGCCATATTCCTCCAGGACCACTGGCTTGCCCAGCGCATGGCCATCGCGAATATGATCGGCGATCCACTGCAGCGACCAGGCATTGTCTTTGCCCCAGTAGTCCGGGTATAAGTGCAGCGTCCCGTAGTCAACCGTGGGCAGAGCCACCAGGCGCTTCCAGTCCACGCCCTGACTCCCGTTGTAAGCCCAGTCGGCGTTTCCCGGCTCGTTGTACCAGCCTTCGTCACCGACCGCCACCAGATGGAGGCCATCCATACTCTTGATGAAGGCGCTCATTTCATGAACCCAGGCCGTCAGGGTCTGGCCGCTGGGGTCCGACTGACAGCGCGGCTCGTTGGCCAGTTCCCAGGTCATAATGGTTGGGTCGAGATAGAGCGGTTTGCCTGTGTAACGGTTCACGCGATGGATGAAATGACGCACGTAAGCCTTGTAGGCAGCCTTAATCTGAGGATTCGTGTAGAAGTCATCATGACTGCTGGCTCCGAACCAGGCCACATACTGGTTCATACCGCCGAAGTCGTCCCAGTTGTTGACCAGGGGGACCACCAGCTTGATGCCCAGCTGACCAGCACGCCAGACCGTGTAGTCGAAACGCTCGTAGCCGTCTTCAGGATAGACGCCCGGCTCAGGCTGCATGACAAAGCCATTGTGCGGCTGCCCGTCGAGAAAACCCCAAATGCGTAAGACCGGCAGGCCCAGCGCGGCAACATCCTTGAGGACATCGTCGATCATAAAGTGGGATTGATAATGCATATAATAATTGTTGGTGCCAGCAAAATAGAAAGGCTTGCCGTCCAGGATGAAGAACGGCCCGCGCCGGCTGATGAAGCTGCTGCGTTGCTGCCGCAAGCTGGCCGCCGTGAAACGAGGAGATGATGCCGCATCGGCACTGGGGCGCGCAAATGCCGTTCCCGCACCAAAGCCACGACCCGCCGCCCAAAGGCTCAGACCAGCGGCGGCTACGGCTCCAAGAAAGGCCCTCCTGCTCGCTTGCGGTTGCGGGGTCTCAGCATGTTGTGCATCCTGCATAGGCTCTGCTCCTTCCTGGATGAATGGCTGCGCTCCAGTGAGTTTCAATGAACGATGCAAATTTTTCAATGAACCGTTACACGGAAGAATGGTACCATCTTACCAACCATTCTGTCAATAGGTGCCCCTTCTAATGGTTGAGAATCGTCATGCCGCCCACGGCTGGCCTGTAGATTGACAGATATCAATGTAGATGTTATCTTTTTCGTGAACGTTTCACATCCTTGGAGGGATCGGCGTTGGCAAACACTGTCACCTTGAGAGACATCGCGAGGGAGGCGGGGGTTTCAGTTGGCACCGTTTCGCGAGTCCTCAACAACCACGGCAACGTCACCGCGGAGACGCGCCAGCGTGTGCTGCGTGCGGCCTCGCGGCTTGGCTACTTTGGGAGTGGGAGGCAAGGGGTGGGAGAAGAAGAGCGTCCTGTTGAGGGGCGCATTGTCAGAGAGATCGGCTTTCTCTTCTGCTCCTTTCTGCCCAAGACCAGCGTTCCCACCAATCCATTCTGGTCGCACATCCTGCACGGCGTCGAGAGCGAGGCGCGGCGGGCCAACGTCAAAGTGACCTATCGCGCCATTAGCGAGATCCAGGCGGACCCTGATCGTCTGCTGACCACCATCTACGATATGCGTCTCGGCGGCATTCTGCTGGTAGGGCCTGCCGAGGCCGTCACGGTGCAGGCCATTCAGCAGACGGGCACGCCGCTAGTCCTCGTTGACAACTATGTTCCCCAAACAGATGCTGTCTTGGGGAATAACCTGGATGGTGCGCGCCAGGCCGTTGAGTACCTGATCAGTCTGGGCCATCGCCGCATTGCCTTCATGGGTGGACCCTTGATGACGGAGGCCAGTGACGAGCGGGAGCAGCCAGGAGAAGAAGGGGGGCCACGACTGCCAAGGAACCGCGTCTATACGATTGAGCGCCGTGCCCAGGGGTATCGTCTGGCCCTGCTGGAGGCCGGCCTGCCCATTCTGCCAGAGCTTTACGAGGATGGTGGCCTCTCGATGGAAGGGGGGTATCTGGCCTGCAGGCGGCTGCTGGAACGCGGCGAGCAGTTCAGTGCCCTTTTCTGTGCCAACGATGAGATGGCCGTAGGAGCGATGAAAGCTCTGCGTGAGGCCGGGTTGCGTCTGCCCGAGGACGTCTCGCTGGTGGGCTTCGACGACATCGATATGGTGGAGCACCTGACTCCGGCCCTGACGACGGTTCGCGTCAATAAGGAGGCTCTCGGCATGGTGGCCTTGCGGCGGCTGCTCGCTTTGATCAGTCACCCTGATCCTGTGCACGTAGTCTCTATGCTAGACGTAGAGCTGGTGCAACGCGAGTCGGCCTGTGCTCCGCCTCCTGCCTCTGCCCGCCATTGAACCTGATGCTCCTGACAGGCTGAGAAGGAAGCGCTGTTGTTGGTCTCTTCCCTACCGTGCAGGGATGCTGCCAGCCGCCTCTCTCCTTTCCGCTGCTCTGGAGTTGCTGCATTCTGATTGATCCTGGCTTGCTGGCGTGGGCGCGTGCTGCTCCCTCCGTCCGTGGTCTTTGTTGTCGGTGAGGGAAGCGCCTTGTTTGTCTGGATGCTTTTGTGTGAGGAACGATGGTCTCATTGATTCGCTCAGATCGCGTGCTCGTCTTCGCTGATCCGGCCTATCCGCGGGCCTGCAGTCAGGCGCTGCTGCGTGAATTGCTGCCCGGCCCTTTTGAGATCTGCGATGCGGCTCAGCTAGCCCAGGCTCTGGAGAGCGCGCCGCGTCTCCTGGTCTCATTTCACGGTCCCTATTTCCCGAAAGCGGCCTGGAATGCTCTGCTGCGCTTTCTGGAGCGCGGGGGCAACCTGGCTATCTTCGGAGGTGTGCCCTTTGCCCGGCCTGTGACCGCTGCTGGTGAGGTAGAGCCGGAACAGGATGTCTATGCGCGCCAGCTCTGCCTCGGGCCGTTCTTCCCGGTCGACCTGGCGGCGAGCGGGGTCCAGGCGCACACGTTGCGCCTGGTGGCTGCCGCGGAGGCGCGCTTTCTGCAGAATTATGCCCTGCCATTGCCTGCCGAGCGCCCAGGACGCTTCTGGGCCTGTTATCCACGCCTGACGCAGACGTCCGACTATCCAGAAGAGATCGGCTCGGCGGGACCGTTCGACACACTGCTGCTGCCTCTGCTCTTCGCCGTCGCGGAGACGCCCGCTGGCGAGGAGCGGCTGGCGACGCCGGCCTTTGTGCTCGACCAGCTTGGGGGACGCTTTCAGGGTGGGCGCTGGCTGCTCTCGCTTTGGGAGCCTGACACTGCAGAGGATTGGCTGGCTCTGGCTGAGCCTGTGCGGCGTCTGCTGGCCCTGGCCCTGGAAGACCCTCTCTGCTTCGCCGTGCGTCCCGTCTTGGCCTGCTATCGGCCCGAAGAGGCGCCAGCACTGGTGGTGACGCTCCCTGAGCGGCTGACGCTGGAGCTGCGCATCACGGTGACGCATGCGGATACTGGTGAGGTACTGCGGCGCTGGGAGTTCGAGGCTCCAGCCTCGCCGGTGCATTCCGAGCGCTATCTGCAGCTGGCGCCAGCGCCCAGGGCTGGCCTTTATCGTGTGCGTACCGAGTATCGGCCCAAGGGCGGCCAGTGGCTGGGCCAGGAGACGGGCTTTTGGATCTGGGATGAGGCGCTGGTGGAGGCGACACGCGGAAAACGCCTGGTGGCCGGACGCGACTATTTTTATCAGGGCCAGCGGCTCTTTCTGGTCTGTGGCACAACCTATATGGACAGCCGCGTGCAGCGCAAGTACTGGCGCCTGCCCAATCCAGCCCGTTGGGAGCGCGAGATGGCCGAGATGAAGGCCGCCGGCATCAATCTACTGCGCACTGGCCTCTGGACAGCCTGGCGCGAGGTAATGCCGGTGGCCGGGGTGCCGACGGAGTCTTTTCTGCGCGCGCTCGATGCCTTTGTGCTGACGGCCTGCCGTCACGAGCTGCAGGTGATCTTTACCTTCTTTGCCTTCTTCCCCCCTCTCTTCGATGGCCTGAACCCCTGGCTTGATCCGCGCTCGCTGGAGGCGCAGGAGCGCTTTCTCTCGCTGCTGGCCCGCCGCTATGCGCGCGTGGAGTTGCTGTCGTGGGACCTGATCAATGAGCCGAGCTTTGGTGATCCAGCTCGCGCCTTCGCTCAGCGTCCGTTGCCTAACTATGACCGCTACGAGCAGCAGGCTTTTGTGCAGTGGCTTAAGGAGCGCTACACGCTGGAACAGCTGCAGCTGCGCTGGCGCGAGACACCGGCAGAGCTACCTTCCTGGGAGCAGCTGCGCCTGCCGCGCGAGTCCGACTATTCAACGTCGGTGCGCGATACGGCGGCGCGTGCCATGCTGAAGGTGGCCGACTATACGCGCTTTTCGCAGGAGGCGTTTGTGGCCTGGGCGCGGCGCATGTATCGAGCCATTCGGGCCGCTGGCAGCCAGACCGTGATTGGCGTTGGCCAGGATGAGGCGGGAGCACGCATTGCGCCGCAGTTCTATGCCAGCGCTGTCGATTATACGACGACGCACCCCTGGTGGAATGTCGATGACCTGCTCTGGGATATGCTGCTCGACAAGACGCCGGAGCGCCCCAATCTGATCCAGGAGACGGGTGTGATGCTGGTGCGCGACCTCGATGGCCGCCCCTGGCGAACGGAGCAGGCCAGTGCCTGGCTGCTGGAGCGCAAGCTGATCATGGGCCTGATGGCTAATGGGGCCGGCCTGATCCAGTGGCTCTGGCATACCAATGCCTACATGACCAGCGAGAATGAGAATAGCATTGGCCTGGTGCGCGCCGATGGCAGCGCCAAGCCGGAGCTGCTGGCCATGCGCGAGTTCTGTCGCCTGGTCCAGGCGCTGGAGGGCCAGCTGCAGGAGGCGCCGGAGCCGCCGGCGGTCTGGCTGGTGATCCCCTATAGCCAGTGGTTTGCACGCCCGGACCTGGGAGCCTTGCCGACGCGCCAGGCGGTGCGTGCATTGGCCTATGAGCTGGGCGTGATCCCGCAGCTTATTGGTGAGCCGCGCCTCTCGGAGCTGGCAACCATGCCCTATCGGCCCCAGGTGATCATCGTGCCCTCCCTGCAGCTCTGCGAACCGACGGCCTGGTTCGCTCTGCTCGAATATGTCCAGCGCGGCGGGACGGCCCTGGTGAGCGGCGTCATCGGTCACGATCTGCATCATTTGCTTTTTGATGCGCGCCTGGACGCTGGCGATGCTCTCCCGGAGCCAGAGCCGGTGGCTTCCTATGAGGAGCTGCTGCTTGAGGATGGGAACCGCTATCAGCTGAGCTTTACGCAGGAGAAGACGGGCTATGTGCACAAGGCTCACAATGAGCTGCGGGAGCTGCGGCTCGGTGCCGGACGCTTACTATGGGCTGGGGTGCCACTGGAGCTGGCCAGTGAACTGGAGCCGTTGGCGCGTCTCTATCGGCGTGTGCTGGGGAAAACGCCGTTGGAGCCGCGGCCCGAGGGATGGCGCCGGCCCTGGCTGCTAGTGCGTCGTCCCCTGAAGGAGGGGATGCTCGTGCTGGTGGCCTCCGAAGCTGGCAGTGAGCAGCGTCTCTCACTAGAGGAAGAGGGCCTGACGCTGGCAGTGGCTCCGCAGCGCGCGGGGGCTGTGCTGTGGCGTCCGGGGGAGCCACCCCGGCTTTTTGGGGGCCTGCGCCTTGTCGAGGCGGCTGCTCGTGAGGTGCCGAGGGGATAGAGGATAGAGTGGGAACAGATCGCTAGCCGGGCATCTGCTTCCCCGCTGGCGCCAGCGGGCGGCTCTGGACAGAGTCCATCTGTGCAGTTATAATATAACCAATTGCATACCTTCGGAAAGGCATGCCCCTCAGACAGCGAGCGAAGTGGTGGTCTGCTCAGGCAGCTCGCCCAGATTGGTAAGAAGAGGCGAGACCGGACGTAGGTCCCTTGGCAGGACTAATCTGCTCTTCTCTGCAGGGGGAAGCTGGCCAGCCTCGTTGCTGTCCATACATGCCGGGAGAGGCATTGCAAGCGACAAAAGAATGAGAAGAAGCATGCCGTTGCCTCGTCGGGCCAGCAACGCTGCCGCCTGCCCTGTCGTTTGGTGCCGCGAAGGTGAGGCCACTGCTCTCTCTGGAGAGCGCACGGGGGCGCAGCAGGTGCGTCCTCGCCTATCGGACTGCGCTCTGCAGCTAGAGTCTTCCTCGATGCGAGAATGTCGCTGTTGATCCTGACTTCGCTTCAAGGAGGAATGCATGGCAACGGTCTCAGAGACGAGTCCCGTCACTGTACGCCGTATGGTGCCCATTCTGGCGGCCAGCACCGTCGGAACGGCCATTGAGTGGTACGATTTCTTCCTCTACGGCTTCCTCTCGGCGACGGTTTTCCCCAGGCTCTTCTTCCCGGAGCTGAACCCGGTTGCTGGGACAATCGCTTCCTTTACGACCAACTTCGTCGGATTCTTTGCACGTCCACTGGGTGGGGCCTTCTTCGGCTGGTTTGGCGATCGCGTGGGGCGGAAGTCAACGCTGATTGCGACGCTGTTGCTGATGGGGATCGCCACGGCGCTGATGGGCCTCTTGCCTGGCTATGACCAGATTGGCCTGGCGGCCCCGTTGGTGCTCTCGGTACTGCGTTTCCTGCAGGGGGCTGGCGTTGGTGGCGAGTGGGGTGGCTCGGTCCTGCTCTCAATGGAGTATGGCGATGATCGCCGCCGCGGCTTCTGGATGAGCTGGCCACAGACTGGCGTGCCACTGGGGCTGGCCCTGGCGGCTATTGCCGTCCTGAGCTTTCAGGCCATTTTCCCTGGTGAGGCCTTTTTAGCGATCGGCTGGCGCATTCCCTTCCTGCTGAGTTTGCTGCTGATCCTGGTCGGCCTTTACATCCGCCTGCGCATTCTGGAGACGCCGGCTTTTCGTCGTGTCAAGGAGACGGGGCGCATTGCTCATGTGCCGCTGGTGGAGGTCTTCCGCCATTACTGGCGCGAGATCATCCTCTCGGCTCTGGTGCGCTCGGCTGAGCAGGCGCCGTTCTATCTCTTCACGACTTTCGTTCTCTCCTATGGCTCCAAGACGCTCAAGGTTGATTCCAGCGTTCTCTATGCTGGCCTGATCATCTCGGCGGTTTGCAGTTTGATCCTGATGCCGACCTGGAGTCATCTCTCGGATCGCTTCGGGCGCAAGCGCTGGTACATGATTGGCTGCGTCTTGATGGCCCTCTATGCTTTTCCGTACTTCCTGCTGCTGGAGACGCGCCTGCCGGTGGTGGTCCTGCTGGCGATGATCCTCTCGATCAGCTTCTGCCATGACTGGCTCTACGGTCCGCAGGCGGCCTTGATTTCGGAGCGCTTTGGAACGCGGCTGCGCTACAGTGGGGCCTCACTCGGCTACCAGCTTGCTTCGATTACGGCGGGCGGCCCGGCGCCGATCCTGGCGACCTGGCTAGTGGCCAATACGCATACCTGGCTGGGGAATGGGGCGCCGTCCTTTACGCTGATTGCCGTCTTCATCATCTTTATGGCCGTGGTCTCCTTTATCTCGACGGCCCTGATCGGGCGTGAGCTGGCCGGTCAGGCTGCTGTAGAAGAGGTGGGGGGCGAGGGGACGGCGCTGGCGCCGCAGGCGCAGTAAGTCTGGCCAGGTCCTGGTCCTGCTCTCGGCCTGCTCAGGCCGCTTCTTCTGCCTCGGGGAGGGGGAGAGGGGGCCATTACGGGGCGGGTCCCGTCAGCAGCGCTGTCTGCGGAGCGGGGCCCGCCTCTTCTCTTGCTCTTGCTTGTGCCGCGTCAGTGGACGGGGGTCTCTGCCTCGGGCCTGGGTGGCGAACCGGGGGGAGTGAGGGAGGCGGGCAGCAGGAGAACGAAGCCCTGAGCGATCATGGCCGCCGTCAGGAAGTAGAAGAGGGCTTCCTCCAGGGGAACGTTGCCGAGAGTGAGGCCGAGGGTCAGAGCGGGCTGGAAGAACCAGATATGTTGAGCGATCGCCAGGCTATCGGCCAGCGTCAGGTAGCTGCCGACCAGAAGCACTGCCCAGGGCCAACGTCGGCGCCAGGCCCAGAGTTTGCGCCAGCCGAGGAGCCATTGCAGGGCCAAAATAGGCAGCGCCCAGACCAGTAGGAAGAGCAGATAGGTCGTGTGGGCCATACTTGCTCAGGCTCCCTTCTTGTTGTTGGCTGGCTCTCTCTGTGGAACCTTCCGTCCGGGGACCCTCCGCCTGGGACCAGGACCAGGGTCAGGGGGCAAGAGAGCAAAAAGCAGGAGGGTGGTCAGCAGGGTCTCTAGCAGAGCGAAGAGATATTCTTCAAGCGGGATGAGCCAGAGGCGCAGGCCCCAGGTCTGGGTGGGGGACCAGTTCCAGATGCCCCGCGCGACGGCGGCATGATCCCAGGGGGCCATAGCAAGCAGGACGATGCCGCCGAGCAGCGCTGTGACCAGCCAGTAGTAGCGTCGACAGAGCAGTCGTCGACGCAACAGAAGCGCCAGTAAGGCGCAAGGTGCAAGCAAGAACAGTGCCAGAAAGCCAGCGTAGGTCATTAAAGATCTCTCCCAAAAGATGTGTTGGACCCATCTTGAAACCAGTAGCGACGTTCAACTGCCGAGAGATCTCGCTCATAGAACCTCTCCCTGATAAGGACGCGCGCCGCACTCTTGTCTGACCCTCTGCCAGCCACAACGCGCTGGTGAGCCGGGCTCCTGTTGCTGTCTGAAGATGAGCTGACTCCATCTTTCTCTCTTCGTGGCCGGCTGAGGATTTCCATCGTTCTGGTAGAGCAGTGATGGAGCACGAGAAGGATGGGGCCGCTGCCATGCTTCCTGTGGCTCCTGGCAGTGCAGAGATGCGCCGATTGGTCGATGGGCCGCTCTGCCTGCTGCTACTCTTGCGCGACATTGATTGCACTGCACGGAGGGACAGATCGACGCGATGCATACTCCTCTTCCTGTGGCTCCCGCTCATCCAGTAAGGGGAGGGGAGCCAATTGAGCCTGTTCGGGCTTTTCTTGGGAATGTTGGTGCTTGTTGCCAGCTCCGAGATCGGGGGCGAGGGGCGCTGTCAAGATGTGAGCCGGAAGGAGGCTGCCGTGTCTGACAGGCGCCCTTCTCCGTTGGGAGTCCATCCTGCCAGGCAGGCGCCACCTTCGCCTTCTCCTGCGCTCTCACCCCGGCAATGGCAGCCGCTGCTCGTCAAGGTACCGGAGATCACAGTCTATTTCTGGGTGATCAAGCTCCTGACGACGGCCCTGGGGGAATCGACCTCGGACTTTCTGGTTTACCAGATCAATCCCTATGTGGCGGTGGGCCTGGGCTGTTTAGGGCTGGTGGCGACCGTGATCTTGCAGCTCTGGCTGCGGCGCTATGTCGCCTGGGTCTACTGGTTGGCGGCCTTGATGGTGGCGGTCTTTGGAACGATGGCCGCCGATGTCTTGCATGTGGTGCTGGGTGTCTCATATGTGGTCTCGACGGTCCTTTTTTCGGCGGCTCTGGCGGTGATCTTCGTGGCCTGGTATGTGTCTGAGCACACGCTCTCGATCCACAGCGTCTATCGCGGGCGCCGTGAGCTGTTCTACTGGGCGGCGGTGATCGCTACTTTTGCCCTCGGAACAGCGGCAGGCGACCTGACGGCAGCTACCCTGAATCTCGGTTACTTCCCCTCGATTCTGCTCTTCGCGGTCCTCTTTGCGCTGCCCGCCTTGGGCTACTGGTTGCTCCGCTTCAATGCGATCGCAGCCTTCTGGTGGGCCTATATTGTGACCAGGCCCCTGGGCGCTTCGATTGCGGACTGGCTGGGCAAGCCGTATCTGGGCGGCCTGGGTTTCGGCGACGACAAGGTCTCGCTGGTCTTGCTGATCTTGCTGGTGCTGTTTGTGGCTTATGTGAGTGTCACGCGCCGCGATGTGCAGGACCGCCCTGCCGAGACGCGCTGACTGCCTGGCTTATGACTGGTTGACTGCAAGCGGCAGGGACTGGCCTTCACCGGGTCGGACAAGATCATGCTGGGTGCCCTACCACCTTCAGCGGCGGGTGGCGGGGCACCCTGTTTTTGGCTGCCTCTTTGGCGGCAGGTCTGGCTTGCTGACTGGCGCTCGGTAGTGGGCTTCTCTCATCAGTGGGGGCGCGTGCCGCTCTCTTGGGGATGATGCTGGCTCTGCTGCCGTTGCTGGATGAGGTTCTGCGTAGGTCATCGAGATGCCCCCCTCTGTTTAGCTCCAATTCAGGTCTTTCAGGTATACCTTCTATAACGAAGAGTCAGTCAGTCACGCCTGAGCAGAGTCTCCGTAGTATTCACTCATGCCCTGACTCCTATGGAAGGGGCAGAGAGGGGGGAGCCGATGAACTGCATAAAGATGAGGGGCAGCGCGCAGCCTTTGCAGCTCTTCTTGCTGGTGACGGTTGTCCTGCTCCTGGCGTTGGGGGCCTGTGGTGGCCAGCCAGCGCCGTCGCGCGGAGGCGGAGAGAGGCAGAGTCTCCTTGGAAACAACGTATTGTATGTTGTGGATGGTTCACCTTCCAGCCAAAGCAGCCAGCGCCTACTCGTGTTTGAGGCCGTGGGCAAGTCTTCTGGGAAGGTCTTGACCTTGCCCGTTGGGTTGATGTCGCAAGATCACCACCGCCTCTATCGCGCGCTGGCAGGAGGAGGACAGACGAGGATCACAGTGGTTGATACACGCTCGGGGGAGACGCTGCGCTCGCTGACCATTGCCGGCAGCTACTCGACCGCGGACCTCGGCGCCGGCAAATCATTGCTCTCTGGCGATGGTCGCTGGCTTGTGTTGCGTGATCTCAGTACGCCAGCTCAGAGCACCCGTCTCGCGCTGATCGATATGGTGGCGGGCAGGTTGGCAGCTACCATTAGCCTGAGCGGCGATTTCGATCTTGATGGCATTTCATCCCAAGGGCGCATCCTTTATCTGCTCGAATATCTTGATCGCGCCGCCTATCACTATAATGTGCGAGCATATGATGTGGCGGATGGCCGACTGCTGCCCCAGGTGATCGTTGACAAGAACGAGCCTGATGAGAAGATGCAGGGGCTTGCTCTGACCCGCCAACTGGCACCCAACGGAAAGGCCGCCTTTACCATCTACATCAATCCCGGGCAGAATAAGGCCTTCATTCACGTTCTGCCCCTCACTGATCGGCTGGATGACCCGCTGCTGGCGCGCTGCGTCGATCTGCCGACCGGGACAGGTGCGCAGGCCAGGGCCTTGCTCCACTTCTATACGCTGGCTCTTTCGCAGGATGAGCAGACCCTGTA
The DNA here is from genome assembly GCF_001748285.1 of Thermogemmatispora onikobensis. NCBI lineage: Bacteria > Bacillati > Chloroflexota > Ktedonobacteria > Thermogemmatisporales > Thermogemmatisporaceae > Thermogemmatispora > Thermogemmatispora onikobensis. The sequence continues at coordinate 17,554 of NZ_BDGT01000031.1, forward strand.
CGCGGTCAATGCGGCCCTGGGGGTGATGGCAGTGGTTGATGTCAGGCTCGCGTATGATCCGAAGAGCGTGACGGGGGTGCCTGGGCCAAAGACCGAGCAATTCAGTCCTGGGCGCATGCAGCAGGCGGATGCCAAGGCCATGAGTCGCCAACTGGCCGGCGGGGCGGTGCTCTCACCTGATCAGCGGCGGCTCTACGTTGTTGGCCTGAAAGGCATCTGGGTTTTTGATCCTCAGCTGCCGGGCCTGCAAAGCGAGTATGTTCCCCAGCAAAGCTTCACTGGACTGACCATTGATGGGACGGGCAGGATGCTCTATGCTGTCAGTCCTACTGAGGGGATTATCCCCATCGACCTCAGCAGCGGCGAGTCCCAGGCTCCGCTGAAAGTGCCGGCCAGGACTCCCTGGGCGATTGGTCGTCTTGATTGATGAGCGGTTTGACGAGTGATACGAGTCAGGCTGGCTGTGGCGGGGGAACGGCCTGCGGTCTTCGGTTGGGGGCCGTGCCGTCTCGCTCCGCCGCGGCCCATGATCGAATCTGGGGGCCTTCCGGCCCCGCCAGGCAGGATGAAGAAGGCACACATTCTGATTGTTGACGACGATAGCCGCCTGGTCAACACACTGCGGCGCACCCTGATCTACGAGGGCTTCCAGGTCTCGACGGCCTTTGACGGACAAAGTGCGCTGGAGGCGGTACGGGCGGCTGTGCCCGATCTGGTCATTCTCGATATCATGCTCCCCGGCCTCGACGGTCTGCAGGTCTGTCGCCACCTGCGCGAGGCCAGGGAGCGTGTTGCCATTTTAATGCTCACGGCGCGTGATGCGGTGAAGGATCGCGTACAGGGGCTAGAGCTGGGGGCGGATGACTATCTTGTCAAGCCCTTTGCGCTTGAAGAGCTGCTGGCGCGTGTCAAAGCGCTGCTGAGGCGCGCAGCTCCGCCTGCCCTCAGCCGTGAGGTGCTATGCTTTGCCGATCTGGAGCTGGACACGGCCACGCGCCAGGCCCGGCGCGGCGAGCGTCTGATTGAGTTGAGCACGACGGAGTATGAGCTGCTGGTACTCTTTCTGCGCAATCCGCAGGTGGTGTTGACGCGCGCTTTCTTGATGGAACAGATCTGGGGGTATGATTTTGAGGGGAGTCCGAATATTCTCGAAGTCTATGTTGGGCGCCTGCGCAATAAGCTGGAGCAGCAAGGGGAGAAGCGGCTGATTCAGACGGTGCGCGGCGCTGGCTATGTCTTGCGGCTTTCCGAGTAAGGGGAGCCGGAGGAGGGCGATGGTAGCGATGGCAGCGATGGTAGCAATGGCGCCGAGGGCCTGGAGGGTGCTCCCGCTGCAGGTGCGCCTGACACTGGTCTATATGCTGCTGCTGGGGCTGGCGCTGGCTGCTTTCGGGTGGCCCGTCTACCGGCAGGCTGAGCGCACGGCCTATCAGGGGCTGGATGATCTGCTACGCAGCCGTGCTGCAAGCGTGCGCTTTGGAAAGATCCTCTGGGCCAGTGAGTGTAGTGCTTCTGCGCAGGAGTCCTTGCCGCGGGAGCTGCCTGTGCTCCTCAACGGGGTTGACACGCTGGGGGCGGGGGTCTCGATCGAGGTGCTGAGCGCGACGGGAAAACTGCTGGCCACGACCTCGGGGGCCGGGGCGGCGGCTGCCGCGAACGCCAACCCGCTGGAGGCGCTGGTGTATCTTGATCCGGGCAGCATGACACCTCTTCCCCAGCCGGTGCCCTGGGATGCTGCCGCGTTTCGGCAAGTTATCCAGAGCAGTCGCAACGAGTCCGTGGCGGCGGGGGAGGAGGGCCTCTTCACCACCCTTTCCTATGGTGGCCGTCATGTGCGCGTCTACACCCTGCTCAGCGGTCCTGGTTGCCAGGGGGCCTATCACGTGATCCAGGTAGCGCGCTCGGAGCAGGATATCGAGCAGTGGCTGACCTGGTTGCGCGCAGCGCTCCTCGGAGGGGCTGCGCTGACGCTGCTACTTGCCATGCTGGGAGGCTCGTTTCTGACGCGGGGGCCGCTGCGGGCCATGCAGCGCATCACGCGCACAGCCCGGCAGATTAAGGATGCGCGTGATTTTAGCCAGCGGCTGCCTCTGGATGGTGGTGAGTTGGAAGGAAGTAAGGAGCTGGGGGAGCTGGCTCGCACACTGAATAGTATGTTAGCCGCCTTGGAAGAGGCTTATCGTGCTCAGCAGCGTTTTATCGCCGACGCTTCCCATGAGTTGCGGGCCCCTGTGACCTCCATTCGTTGCAACCTTGATCTGCTGGCGCGTGCGCCTGATCTGCCAGCTAGCGAGGTGCAGGCGGCGCTGGAAGATGCCCGCGCGGAGGCCCAGCGCATGGGGCGTCTGATTCAGGACCTGTTGTTACTGGCGCGTAGCGATGAGCAGCAGCGGCTGCGTGTCGGTGGCGGGCAGGAGTGGCAGGCAGCGCAACGTTCCTTGTCGCGTGTGCCGCTTGACGATCTGCTGCTGGAGGTCTTCCATCAATACCGGCGGCTGAGCCGGCCCGAGCGGTCCGAGGGCCAGGGGACTCTCGACGAGGGTGATTGCGGGCCACGGCTGGTGCTGCTGCAGACGGAGCCGGTGCAGGTCTATGGCGATGCTGACGCTCTCAAGCAGGCCCTGATCGCCCTGGTGGATAACGCGCTCAAGTATACTCCTGCCCAAGGGACGGTCTCGCTGGCGCTCTCGATCGAGGGGGGGCAGGCGCAACTACGGGTGAGCGATACGGGGATCGGCATTGCGCCCGAGGACCTGCCCTATGTCTTCGAGCGCTTCTATCGGGCCGATCGGGCGCGCAGTCGCGACCGCGGTGGTAGTGGGCTGGGGTTAGCCATTGTGCGCAGTATTGTGCAGGCGCATGGGGGCAGTGTCAGCGTTGAGAGCACACTGGGCCAGGGCAGCACGTTTGCAATCAGGTTGCCGTTGGCGGAGCCGTAGGGACCAGCGTTGACAACCGGCTGCTGGCAGTGGCCGGGGAGCGCTCTGAGGAGATCTCTGGTGCAACAGCGTAGAGGCGCACACTGATGTCCCCGGCGCTGCTCATGGAGGCCAACAGGCGGTAGTGGTGGTCCAGCCAGCTCTCAACGGCGCTGACTTGCTGGGCAGCCTGGCTATCGGGGACGCGCCCGACGATGTAGAAGAGGCGCGGGTGTTGGCGGGCGTAGGCGGCGACGGCGTTGATGTCGAGGGCGGCGTCTGGTGTGCGTCCCGGGGCGGCGTAGCCACTGTCGGTCTGCCAGGAGAGTAGGTTGCCCGGGGCGTCATTGGTGAAGTGGGCCTGGCTGATGGGGTAGGCGGCGAAATAGTATTCGAAGGAGACCTGACAGCCCTGGATAGTGTTGTAGCAGACAAGGCCGTCGTTGGGCTGGTAGTGGTGCTGGAGCCACATGGCAGCGCTGCGCCGGTCTTCGAGCTGGGCGTGTGGGTAGTAGTTGAGAGCATTGACGAAGGAGAGGGCGACGAGGAGGAGAGCGAGCGCTCCCTGGAGCAGACGCGGACGCACGAGTGAGAGGCCCAGGGCGCTGAGGAGGGCGAAGGCGGGCATGGTGACTACCAGGTAGCGGGAGGAGAAGAGGCGGGCTGGTCCGAGTGAGAGGCCGAAGCTGAGCAGAATGGTCACGATGAACCAGCAGCTGATGAGCCAAAGCAGCGGCAGGTGATCAGCGGCCAGATGCCTGGCATAGGCCAGCCAGCGATTGCCGTGCTGGACAGAGAAGGCTAAGCCCTGACGTTCGGCCCGGCGCAGGATGAGGGCCAGCGGGATCAGTAGCAGGGCTGGCAGGCAGCTCAGGACCAGCAGGGTCACGAGTGGATGATCGCCGCCGAGCATGACGGCCAGCAGGTTGAGCAGGTCGTGGAAATGCGGCTGTGCCAGCCAGTCGGTCTTACCAGTTTGCCTGGCGACGGGGATCAGCGGGAGGGCGAGCAGGCCAATAGCGACGAGGGCGCTGGCGATGAGCTTCCAGCGCTGGCGGGCGTCTTCGCGCCAGGCTGTGGGCAGCAGCCAGAGGCCGGCAATGGTTACAAGCTGGATGAAGAAGATGACCAGGCTGAAGAGCTGGGCGTAGAAGGCCAGGGTGGTGGTGACCACGTAGAGGGTCCACCAGCCGGCCAGGCGTCGGCGGGCGGTGTAGCAGGCAGCCAGGGCGTACCAGGAGAGGGTGAGCAGCAGAAGCTGCAGGGCGTAGGCCCGCGTTTGCTGGGCGTAGATGAGCGTCGAGTAGTTGAGCAGGTAGAGCAGGGCGGCGCAAAGACCGGCGGTGACGCTGAGGTAGCGTTTGCCGAAGAGGTAGACGACAACGACGCTGAGGGCGGCGCAGATGGCCGAGGGGAGGCGGACGATGAATTCGGTGGGTGCCAGCCCGAGAGCGCCGGTGAGTTGCAGCCAGAAATGCAGTAGGAGATAATACAGCTCCATATTCGGCTCAGGTCCCCAGATGGCTTGCCAGAGCCGCGGCAGTGGTTGGCGCGCCAGTTCGACGGAGAAGGCTTCGTCAAACCAGAGGCTGGGCGATCCCAGAGCATGCAAGTAGAGCAGCAAGGCGAGTAAGAACAAACAGCTGACGGGTAGCCAGGCTATGGCCAGGTCAAGCGACGCGCGCGAGCGAAGCTGCGAGCTGAGTGGGCCGAAGGACTTCCGTGCGACAGGGTTCATTGTGGCCTCACCCTTTATGAGTAGAGTCAGAGTCAAGAGCAGACTATCGATATGGATGAGCATAGCATAAGCAAGCGAGAGGCAAAAGTGAGCAGGACAGAGGTAATGGAGAGGGCAGGTAGAGGAGGCAGCCGTGGGCAGTCGGGGAAAGGTAGCTGAGGCACTGGGGCTAGCAATGGAGGCGTGCTAGCTAGGTAGGAGCCTCTGACTCGTGCTGTAGGGATGCTCGGTCAGGGGGTACTCGGCCTGGCTCCAACCGCGGAGACGACGGTAGGTGTGGATGAGGTGGCCGGAAAGCATTCTTGGATAACAAGAACGAAGGCATTCTCCGCTTCTGATAGGTAGCATAGTGTGCCATCATAAGGAACATGTAGTACCGTTTTTAGCTCTAGTCTTCCTGCTATGGTAAGAGCCAGGCACGAGCAGGCTGGCCTGGAACGATCATGCTGTGCTCTCAGGCTGATTATTCTAGCTTCCTTCTTGCCTCAGACAAGGCGTCTTTCAAAGTATCAAGACGTTTATCCTTCCCGATGGGGAGTACGCGCAAGCGCTGATACGTTTTTTCGACCCAGCCTAGCTGACGTCTTGATTGATAGGAGGTGGCTAGTTCTATCCCTTTCAAGGACAGAGAGATTCCCTCATCTAGCTCTCCCAGGCGTAGGTAAGCCTCTCCCTTATCAATCAAGTACGCTCCCTGCTCTCGCAGTGGCCTGAATGGGCGCAATTTGTCTGTCTGCTCATAGACCTTGAGAGCCTCGGCAGGTTTCCACAACTCTGAGAAGCCACCGGCCTTAGCCCAGAGGACATCATCGAGGCTGAAATCGTTGGCCAGTCCGGCGAGGCTGTCCTGCTGGCTGGAGGCCAGATCGAGGGCCTGCTCGATGCAACGCAGAAAAGGGGTTTCCTGGCCGCTGTCCGCGTAGACCGTGGAGAGATGGACGTAGTACATGCCCTGGGTGGCCGGGCTGGTGCTACCCAGATGCTGGCGAGCGGCCTCGAAGCAGCGGATGGCCGTTTCGAAGCGGCCCCGCTTGCGCAAGAGGCTGCCCTGATAGACCATGCCGATGGTGAGCAGATCGGGGTCACGAAGCTCCTCGCCGAGGGCGATGGCTTCGGAGAAGTGGCCGGCGGCGGCAGCCAGGTCGAGGCGGTCGACGGCCATGCGTCCGAGCATCTGGTGGGCGTAGGCGAGCAGCTGCTGAGCGGGTTTGAGGAGGTCGCCGTGGTAAGAGATGAGGGCCTGGTCGAGTTGGGAAACGAGGTCGTGGAGCTTGTCTTGGAGGGAGGGGGCTTGATCGGCGATCCAGAGCAGGTAAGAGAGCTGGACCATGTCGCGGCTAGGGGCGAGGAGCATCTGGAGGATGGCGCTATCGGCTTGTTCGGGGCGCTGGATCTGGATGGTGCGGCGAGGGATGCCGCGCCCGATGGCGTCGAGCTGGTCTTGAGGGATGTCGAGGAGGTCGGCGAGGCGCAAGACCTGCTGGAGGCTGTCGAGCTTACGTTTGCCGCGTTCGATCTGGGAGACGTATTCACGGCTGTAGCCCCAGCGTTGGGCCAGGTCGGCCTGGCTCCAACCGCGGAGACGACGGTAGGTGCGGATGAGGTGGCCGAAAGTATTCTTGGGTAACATAACGAAGGCATCCTCCGCTTCTAATAGGTGACATTGTGTGCCGTCGTAAGGAACATGTAGCACCGTTATCGCCCTGATATTCCTGCTATGATACAAGTCAGAGAAGCATCTGACTATCTCGATGGACAGTATAGTCGTTCGACGAAGATACTGACAAGTAGAGAGGAGGAAACTTCAACATGGCCACCGCGCCCCAGCCCTGTCTCCCAAGCGTAGCGAGCAAACAGCCGCTCTGCGAGCGCTGCCTCTGCCGCAGCCTCTATCTCACCCAGCCGCAGCTTGCCGCCGTCAACCATCTCCCTCGCGAGCAGGTGGCCGAGACTCTCGCCGCTCTGTCCCAGGAATGGGAGCGCCTGCGCACCAGCAGCGGAGGACTGGCCGTCTGGGGGCGCAAACCATGAGCCGGCGCCGTCCTTCTCCTCAAGAGCGCCAGCCGAGACGCCCGCGCCGCCGTTCGCTGCTGGCCGGCATGCCGCAGTTTCCACTGACCACCCTGGTTGAATGGGTCCTTGCCGGGCGTCTGCTGGCCGAACTCCAGGAGCAGCTCTTTGCCATGCTCTCCCCTGGCGGACAAGCCTGCTGGGAGCACTGGCTCCAGGCGCGAGAAGTTCTCTGGCTCCAGGGACCCATTGCCCGAGAGTTGAGTGATGAGGAGCGAGCCACCCTGTGCGGCATGCGAGAAATAGAGGAAGTGCTCACCTTGCTGCAGCGGCGCTGCCAGCAGACGATGGCCAGCCGGACAGCCTGCCTGGTCTATTTCACTGAGCCGGAAATGCACCAGGTCCGCTGGCTCCTGGGCCTGGTCGAAAGCTTACTGAGGCGCTTCTGCCATAGAGTGGAGACGAGAGATCTGTCGCTCGAACTGCGCCTTGGGCGCAGCCTGCTGCGGCGCCTTGGGAGAACCCTGCGCGACCAGCCGCGGCGTGAGAGCCTCAACTGAGCCGTCCCCCAAAAGTGCCCTTGTCAGCCTGGGCTGGCTCCGCTACAATAGGACCGACCGCGTCGCCTCAGCGCCTCGCCGGAGCAGAGCGCAACCGGGGCCACGAGGCAGAGCGAGCCAGAGACATCACAGCAGTGAGCGAGGGGGACAGGTAGAATGATGCAAGAGGGCAGGCCCCTGGATTTCATGCGCGAGCGGCTGGAGGCCCTGCGTGAGGCTCAACTCTATCGGCGGCTGCGCCCGGAACTGGGGAGTAGCGAACCCTGGCTAGAGTGCAACGGGCATCGCCTGCTCAATCTCAGCTCCAACAATTATCTTGGCCTGGCCACCCATCCAGCCCTCAAAACAGCCGCCAAGCAGGCCAGCGAGCGCTACGGTTGCGGCGCCGGCTCCTCGCGGCTCATCGCCGGCAGCAGCGATCTCCACGCCGAACTAGAGCGGCGCCTCGCCCGCTTCAAAAGGAGCGAAAGCGCCCTTCTCTTCAACAGCGGCTACGTTGCTAATGTCGGCGTCATCACCGCCCTCGTCGGTCCCGGCGACCTCATCCTCAGCGATGCCCTCAACCATGCCAGCATCATCGACGGCTGTCGACTCAGCCGCGCCACCTGCAAAGTCTACCCGCACAACGACAGCGATACCGTTGCACAGCTGCTTGCCGAAGCATATCGCAGCGGGCAGTATCGCCGAATCCTCGTCGTCACTGACTCCGTCTTCAGCATGGACGGCGACGTCGCTCCCCTGGGGGACCTGATCGCCCTCTGTCGTCAGTACGGCGCCCTCCTGCTCGTCGACGAAGCCCACGCCACTGGCTGTCTGGGACCGGGCGGGCGCGGGCTGCTGGCTACTGTAGCGAGCGACTACGAGGGCCTCATCGCCATCGGTACCCTCAGCAAAGCCCTCGGCAGCTTTGGCGCCTTCGTGACCGGCCCGGTCCTGCTCACCGACTACCTGATCAACGTCGCGCGCCCCTTCATCTTCACCACTGCCCTACCTCCGCCGGTCATTGCTGCCTCCCTGGCCGCGCTCACCCTCCTTGAAGAGCAGCCCACACTCGTCGAGCGTCTCCAGGCCAACGCTGCCTACCTGCGTCGGGGACTGCAAGCCCTCGGCTATGACACCCTGACCTCCCGCACCCATATCGTGCCGGTGCTCGTCGGCGATGCCGGGCTGGCCCTCAAGATGGCGGCGCGCCTGCAAGATTATGGCGTCCTCGCCGTCGCCATCCGTCCGCCAACGGTCCCAGCGGGCATGGCGCGCATCCGGGCCAGCGTCATGGCCGTGCACGAGCGCAGCGACCTCGATTTCGCCATAGAGGCCTTCGAGCGTGTCGGGGGCGAACTGAAGCTGCTCCGCTGAGCGCATGGGCCGGGCAGAGCTGAATCAGGCTCGGCCTGAGCAGCCCGAAGCAGGCCAGAACGCGGTAGAGGTGGAAGTCTGGACGTGCCGGCAGAGAGATGGAAAGAGACAACGGAGGAGAAAGGAGAAGCTATGGCCTCTCACAGCGAGAGCATTCGCTGGCAGAATCTCGACAAAAGCGTCCTCTGGCATCCCTTCACCCAGCAAAGCGACTGGGAGGCGGAAGCCCAGCTTGTCATCGAGCGCGCCGATGGCTGCTATCTCATCGATAGCGACAACAATCCCTATCTTGACGGCGTCTCATCGCTGTGGGTCAACATCCACGGCCATCGTCATCCGACCATCGATCAGGCCATTCGCGAGCAGCTAGAGCGCGTCGCCCACACCACCTTTCTCGGCCTGACCCACCCTCCTGGCATCGAACTGGCGCAGCGGCTCGTCGATCTCGCGCCGGGGCGCCTGCAGCGCGTCTTTTACTCCGACACCGGGGCTGCCGCAGTCGAGATCGCTCTGAAGATGGCTATCCAGTACTGGCAACAGTGTCCCTCGCCCCAGCCGCAGCGCACCAAGTTTTTCGCCCTGCACAGCGCCTATCACGGCGACACCGTCGGCGCCATGAGCGTCGGCGGTATCGACATGTATCGTCGTTCCTATCTAGCGCTACTCTTCCCTCATGTTGAAGCTCGCAGCGCCTACTGCTATCGTTGCCATCTGCAAAAAAGCTATCCGGCCTGTCAGATGGCCTGTCTTGAAGAGGTGGAGCGAGTCATCAGCACCCATGCTCACGAGCTGGCGGCGGTCATCATGGAGCCATTGGTCCAGGCAGCGGCGGGCATCTATGTTTATCCCAAAGGCTACACGCGCGCCGTCTGGGAGATCGCCAAACGTCATGGCATCCTCTTCATCGCCGATGAAGTCGCCACCGGCTTCGGGCGCACCGGCAAGATGTTCGCCTGCGAGCACGAAGGTATCGAGCCTGACCTGATGGCCATCGGTAAGGGCCTGACCGGGGGCTATCTACCGCTGGCGGCCACCCTGGCCACCGAAGAGATCTATCGCGCCTTCCTTGGTCCTGGGCGCACCTTCTATCACGGCCACACCTATACCGGCAATCCGCTGGCCTGTGCGGCGGCCCTGGCCAACCTGAAGGTCTTCGAGCAGGAGGAGACTCTGCAGCGGCTGGAGCTGCGCATTGCCTTGATGGAGGAGTGGCTGCGCTCGTTCCGCGCTCTACCGATCGTCGGAGACATTCGCCAGTGCGGTTTTATGGTTGGGATCGAGCTGGTACAGGACAAGAAGACAAAGACGCCTTTCCCGCCCGAGCAGCGGGTGGCTGTGCGCGTTATCAAGGAAGCACGGAAGCGTGGCCTGATCTTACGTCCACTTGGCGATGTTCTGGTCATCATGCCGCCGCTGGCGATCTCGCATCCCGAGCTGGTGCGCTTATTGGACATTACGTATGCTGCTATCGAGAAAGTTGCGGAGGAAGTGCTCTCATGAAATGGGCCTGCTTTATTACTGGCACCGATACGGGCGTTGGCAAGACCGTGGTTACGGCGGCCCTGGCTGCGGCCCTGGTACAGCGCGGGCTGCGCGTCGGGGTGATGAAGCCGGCAGAGACCGACTGTCCCCCGGAGCAGGGACGTGAGGGGGCCCATGATGCGCAGTGGCTGCGTCAGGTGGCGCACTGTACGGCGCCGCTGGAGCTGATCGTCCCATATGCCTTGCCGCTGCCGCTGGCCCCGACCCTCTCGGCGGAGGAGGCCGGGGTCACCATCGAATTGGCCGAAATCGTCCACTGCTATCGACAGCTCCTGGCGACCCATGATGCGGTGCTTGTCGAAGGAGCGGGTGGTCTCTTGGTGCCGCTGACGGCCCAGCAGACTATGCTTGATCTGGCCGTCACGCTGGGGCTACCGCTGCTGGTCGTCGCGCGCAACGTCCTGGGAGTCATCAACCACACCTGTCTGACCGTCGCCGTGGCCAGCCGGCGGACGCGCGTCCTGGGCGTTGTGCTCAACCATCCGGGAGCACCTGACGAGAGCGATCTGTCGGTGCGCAGCAATGCCGACGCCTTGCGGCGCTGGTGTCCGGTGCCGTTGTATGGTCCCTTGCCCCATCTCACCGACCTGAACGAGGAGACCCTGGCGGCTGCCGGCAGCCAGCTTCTGGGCGCCGGATTGCTGGAGAGCATGGCGCTGGACATCGCCGAGGGTCAGGGAGTTGGCACGACTGCGGCGGCGTCGGCGTCGGCGACGGAAGAGGGGATTCCCACCGAGCCGCTCAATGAAGCGGGCGCCTGATTACCGGCAAGCTGCCTGGGGAGGAAAGAAGATTGATGATTGTTGATTTTCAGCATTTGGCTGACAAAGCCATCAATGGAGAGGTTTTGACGCGCGAGGAATGTCTTGCGGTGCTGACCTGCCCGGATGAGCGTGTCTTAGATCTCCTGGCTGCGACCTATCGCGTGCGACTGACCTTCTGTGGTCGGCGTGTGCATCTGCACATGCTCATCAACGCCAAGAGCGGGATCTGTCCCGAGGATTGTCATTATTGCTCGCAGTCGAGTATTTCGCGGGCGGCCATCGAGCGCTATCCGCTGGTCAGTCTGGAGCGTCTGCTGGAGGGGGCGCGCCGGGCGAAGGAGGCGCACTGTCGGCGTTATTGCATTGTCATCAGCGGGCGTGGTGCCAACAATCGTGAGATCGATTTTCTGGTGCGGGCCGTGCGGCGTATCAAAGAAGAGGTGGACATTGCCATCTGCTGCAGCGTCGGGCTGATCTCGGAAGAGAAGGCGCGCCGGCTCGCTGAGGCGGGAGTGGAGCAGCTCAATCATAACTTGAATACCAGCGAGCGCTACTATCCGACCATCTGTACGACACATACCTATGAAGATCGCTGGCAGACCCTCCAGGCGGCGCGGCGGGCTGGCTTGCACCTGTGTAGTGGGGCGATCTTTGGTCAGGGGGAGTCGCTGGAGGATATTATCGATGTGGCGCTGGCCCTGCGCGAGCTGGAGCCGCAATCGATTCCGGTGAATTTCCTGTTGCCAATTGCGGGGACGCCCCTTGAGAACACGCGCTATTTGCGCCCCTATGACTGCCTGCGCATTCTCTGCCTGATGCGCCTGACGAATCCAAAGCAGGAGATTCGCGTCTCAGCGGGGCGTGAGGTGCACTTGCGTTCATTGCAGCCATTGGCGCTCTATGCGGCCAATTCGGTCTTTGTGTCGGGCTATCTGACGACGCCGGGGCAGCATTATGAGGAGACGTGGCAGATGATTCGTGATCTAGGCTTTGAGATTGAGGAGCATGTCCCTGAAAGGCCGGAGGAGGCGGCAGCGGTCCTGACGGTTGATGAGGTCGGTGAGGCCGGCAAGTCGGTTCAAGCTGGTGGGGCTGACTGAGGAAGGCTGCTGGACCAGGCTGCCTGCCGGTTCATGGATCACGAAAAAGCAGAGGGCAACCGTCCTGCTTTGAGCGAGCGGGATGGTTGCCCTCTTTCTGCACAGGTCTGGGAGTGCGGGGGGGTGAGCTTTAGGGTTCAGTGTCGTCGCTTTCGTGCTCGAGGAGATAGGGGAGCAAGAGAGCGCGCAGGTGCTCGGCGTCAGGGGCCTGGCCGATCATGAGCAAGAGCTGATGGATGGTGCGCAGCGAATGGATGTGAGCGGCCACGGTGGTGGCGAGGGGCTCCAATTGGGGGAAGCAGCTGCGCACACCGGTGACGAAGTCTTCGCGGCCCTGCTGGAGGGCTTGCTGACGACCCTGCTGGAAAGCTTGCTGAATACCTTGCTGAATGCCTTGCTGCAGTCCTTCCTCAATGAGGGCACGGGCAGCGTCGGTCTGTTTGAGTTCGGCGATGAGGTCATCGAGTGACATAGCGGCCTGCGATCCTTTCCTTATCTTCGTAGGGGGTGAGTGATCAGCTCCCGCTCGTGACGAGTGGGAGCTGACCAGAGAAAGGGAGAAGCTAACTCCGACGGCGGTGAAAGTGGGTGATGAGAGAAAGGGTCTGGCTAAGGCTGGGAGCCGTTGCCGGTCGGCGGCTGACCCGTGTTGTCAGGCAGGTGGGCGAGCAGCGACGACTGGAGCTCCTCGGCGCTACGTGCGAGGCCGATCGTGAGCAGGAGCTGATGGATGGTGCGCAGCGAATGGATGTGAGCGGCCACGGTGGTGGCGAGCGGCTCCAACTGGGGGAAGCGGCTGCGCACGCCAGCGATGAAGTCCTCGCGGCCCTCTAGCAGGTCTTGCTGGATGCCTTGCTGAATACCTTGTTGGATGCCTTGCTGAATACCTTGTTGGATGCCTTGCTGAATACCTTGTTGGATGCCTTGCTGAATACCTTGCTGCAGCCCTTCCTCAATGAGGGCACGGGCAGCGTCGGTCTGTTTCAGTTCTTGTAAAAATTCGGTCAGCATCGTGAACTGCTCCTGAAGCCACTGGCGCTCGCTGGCGGGAGCGTCGGCCCAGGCCAGCGAGGCTAACAACAAACCCACTTCGAGTAACTCATACTGACGTGCCTGCTGCAGGCGCTCGATCATCGCCCGGATGACCTGGCGACTGCGCCCCTCGCGAGTGAGTGGCAGCAGAGGTAATAACCCTGGCAATTGTCTCGCAAGCAACTCCTGCGCGGGCAGCTCCCAGAGCTTGATCACCTGAAAGTAGAAGTCGTAAACGGGGGTAGCGTTAGGCAGTTGACGCCGGTAGGGTGTCGCAACTACCCCGCAACGACGCAGATAGATCACGCAGGAGAGCACAGGATAGCCGTAGCGTTCGTCTGCAAGGATATTATACATCAGCAGACGCTGGGCCATCTTGCCATCGGCCCGGCTCTGAAACTCTAGATGAATGAGCAGCGTTTTCCCTTCCAGAGAGCAGGCGCTCAATGTGTCGGCGGCGAGCAGCCCTAGCTCAGGAAGGGACGGATCGGGTTTCAGGACAAACTCCCCAGAGGCATGCTGCAGCAAGCGAGCCTGCGGCAGAATATAGGTGATCAGGTCCTGTGCCGCCAGCCCGAAGAGTCGCTTCATGCTCCGGTCCCAGTGGGAAACCATCGCCCGGTGCACTTCCTCCTTGATGGCAGAGCTTCTGAGAGGAGTATACCAGCTTGAGTAATAGAGATCAATATCTAAAACGATAAATTTTCCTGAGAATGTGTGACCATTTCTAAACAAGCAAGCTATATTTAAAGAAGCGAGCAGTGAAATGGGAGCCACGACTCTGCCCGGGTAGTGGTGGTGAGGAGGAGGGCCGTCAGCGCAGAGCGAGCAGGTGGGTGCGAGAGGGCGTGCTCGCTCTGCGGGCCGACGGGATCTCGGAGCAGGATCAGCTCTTGGACTCGCTAGCGGGAGCCGTGGTCGGTGGGAGCGCTTGGGGGCTGGTCATCGCTTGCGGGCAGGTGGGCGAGCAGGAGAGCGCGCAGACGCTCGGCGTCGGGCAGAGTAGCGGCCTGTCCAGTGAGCATCAAAAGCGTGTCAAGATCGCTGATGGCGGTAGCGGCCAGAGCGGCAAGCTCGCTGAGAGAGGAGAAACGGGCACTGACAATGTCTACCAGGAGCCGTCGGTTCTTCTGGAGACTTTCTTGTAGGCCCTCTTGACGGCCCTGCTGGAGGCCTTCTTGTAAGCCCTCTTGACGGCCCTGCTGGAGGCCTTCTTGTAAGCCCTCTTGGCGACCCTGCTGGAGGCCTTCTTGTAAGCCCTCTTGACGGCCTTCCTGGATAAGAGCGCGGGCGGCGTCGGTCTGTTTGAGTTCGGCGATGAGGTCATCGAGGGACATGGCAGCTCCATCCTTTCTGTATGAAGAGGGGTGGGTGGGTGGTCAGCCCCGCTCTGAGGAAGCTGCGGCTGACCACCGTGAGGGGTGAAGCCGGCTCCGACTTTGGTGAAAGTGGAGGGTGAAGCGTTGAGGTTATGGCTGGAAGCCGTTGCCGGTCGGGGACTGACCCGCGTTGTCAGGCAGATGGGCGAGCAGCAAGGAACGCAGGTGCTCGGCGTCGGGAACAGTGCTGGCCTGTCCAGTGAGCGTCAAAAGCGTGTCAAGATCGCTGATGGCGGTAGCGGCCAGAGCGGCAAGCTCGCTGAGAGAGGAGAAACGGGCACTGACAATGTCTACCAGGAGCCGCCGGTTCTTCTGGAGACTTTCTTGTAAGCCCTCTTGACGGCCCTGCTGGAGGCCTTCTTGTAAGCCCTCTTGGCGACCCTGCTGGAGGCCTTCTTGTAAGCCCTCTTGACGGCCTTCCTGGATAAGAGCGCGGGCGGCGTCGGTCTGCTTCAATTCTTGTAAAAATTCGGTCAGCATTGTGAACTGCTCCTGAAGCCACTGGCGCTCGCTGGCGGGAGCGTCGGCCCAGGCCAGCGAGGCTAACAACAAACCAACTTCGAGTAATTCATACTGGCGCGCCCGCTGCAGGCGCTCGATCATCGTGCGGATAACCTGGCGACTGTGCCCCTCACGCGAGAGCGGCAACAAAGGCAGCAACCCCGGAAGCTGCCGCGCCAGCAAGGCCTGTGCCGAAAGTTCCCAGAGTTTGACGATGCGAAAGTAGAACTCATGCACAGGCGAATCATCAGGCAGAAAGCGCTGATAGGGCGTCGTCGGGACACCACAGCGGCGCAGGTAGATGACACACGAGAGCACCGGGTACCCGAAGCGCCGGTCTGCAAGAATATTATACATCAGCAGGCGCTGGGGCATGCTGGGGTCAGCCCGACTCTGAAACTCCAGGTGGATGAGCAGAGGCTTGCCCGCCAGCGTGCAAGTGCTCAAGGCATCAGCGTACAAGGCTCCTAGCTCGGTGAGCGGCGGATCAATGGCAAGCACAAACTCGCCCGAAGCCTGCTGGACATGGCTGGCCCCCGGCAAGACAAAGGTGATCAGATCCTGCGCGGCCAGCGAGAACAGCCGCTTCAGGCTGAGATCCCAGGACGAGACCATAGAGTGAGGCGCTCAACCTCCTTCAGCGTGCTGAGGGAAGTATAGCAGATTTGGAAACATAGATCAAGGGCTTTTGATGGAAAGATCGCTTGAAAAAGAAGTGATCATTTCTAAACAAGCAAGCGATATTTAGTAGAGCCACTGCGAAAGCCTCTCACAGCCGCTCGCCGGCCTGCTTGACGGAAGGAGAAAACTGCGGCAAGGCGCTGCCCCGTCCGTCCGCTCCGCGGGCAGGGACCTCACGCCGCCTGCTCGCGCTCAAGAGAAAGTCGGTCTGAAGGGGCCTGACGACGGCCAGACTGGCAGGCTGAAACTTCGAAGGCACACAGCATGATCAGTGGGACAGTGGGACAGTCGCCGGGAGCAGCTAGCCCATATCTCGGCGCTCACAGTGCAAGACGAATGGGGACAGGGAAGACGACAGCTCACTCTTCCTGGTCCTGGTGCCCGTTCTCCGCTTCTTCCTCCGGCCCCTCAACCTCTTCAAGCAGCTCTTCCATCGGCACCTTGAGGTAACGCGCTACTTTCCAGAGCGTCAGCGAACTCGGCATGTAGTGCTTGTCGTTCACCAGACGCCGAACGAGGTTGATGGGGACATTGGCTTCGCGAGAAAGGCGACCTTGACTGATTCCTCTCTCTCGCAGGATTTCTCTGACACGCAAACGTAGCATAGGAATAGCACTCAGATTCTCCCCAGCTTTCTTGTTCTGAGTATACAGATCACTTACTAGTGATAGAACTCCCCTCATCAGAGCACTCTGATAAGAGGAGTCTAATCTAGTGCATTTCATTAGAATCCCCAAACTTTAGAGCGCTCTTATAAAAGATCCTTGATAAGAACACTCTGATATGATATACTTGATCTGGTACTACTACTACCGAAGATCCCAAAGATGCCTATCTCAAGAAAGGAGCGTGCAAGATGACGCGCCAGGAAGCTGAAGCGCTGGCCGAGCGCATCCGCAACGATCGAGAAGCGCGGGTCACGGTCCTGCGCATTCAAGAGCAGCGCGAGCCGCCGGGCAGCTATCATCTGCTCTGCGCCCATGCCAATGGTCTCTGTTTCCTGGTCACCAAAGAACAGGACTGGCAGCGCCAGCGCCAGCACGCGCTAGAAGGTCATCCCCTGACCAGGCTCGCTCTGGAGAAAGAGAGGTGGGAACCGTTGTCGCACTTCGACAGTGCCTTGTGAGATGGTGAGGGCGGCCTGCCTTGCGCTGCTGGTCTTGCTTTGCCTTGCCTCGCCTCGCCTGATGTGATGGTGATGGCCTGCTATTTCGTGGAGTTGGCTTTGTTACCTTGCTGAAGAAGTGGAGAGTGGTTCTGATGTTACGACGCACCCTCTTGCTCGGCTCGCCCGCGCTGGCCCTGGCCCTGACCGGGACCGGAACGGCTGCGCAAGACGCCGACGCCTGTGACGATCCGACCGTGGTCCTGGCGCTGGATAAAGACGAGTGTCAGGCGCGCCTGCTGATGCGAGCGGCGACGCTGGCCGAACGCAGCGGCAGGCTGGTTGAGGCCCTGCGCCTGACGCAGGCGGCCTCTGAGCTAGCCCGGCGCTCGACTTCTCCCTACACCGAGGTCCCCGTCGCCTATCTGGCGGTCCTCTGCGGCGAATATGCCCGTCAGCACCACGATACCCCCATGTTGGAGACGGCCCACAGCCTGGCGCACAAGCTCCGCGGCACGCTCCTGCACGATGGCGACCTGGCTCAGCTCCGCCTGCAGCTTGCCCTGTTGACCAGGCCCCAGGCCGCTGCTGAGCTGGCCCGCCTCACGCTCGACGTCTGGTGGCACCCTGAGCTGATGCTCAGTGACGGAACCTGGCACTGGGCACGCGGGGGCTTTGTGGTGAAGTCGCTGGAAGCTCTGATCCTGGGCGGCTACCTGGCGCAGGCCCGCGAGCTGGCCGACTATTTTGCCCGCCATCCGCAGACCTTCACCGCCTACGAGGCCCTGCGCTGGGAATGGGCCGCCATTCGCACCCGCCTCTACGGCTGCCTGACTGAGCGCCGCGCCTTCCGCCGCCAGGCCTGCTGTCGCGGCTACGTCCGTCAAGCCGTGGTTGCCCTCTAATAAGGAATGCCTGGAGGAGGCTCGATGCAATGATCACTGTTCAGGGAAGCGCAGAAGAGAGCCAGCCCACCACGATGGCCATCTATAAGGCGATCGCGCGCCGTCGAGAGAAGGATTATCGCCGTCGGCTGGTGGCCTCGGGACGCGCCTGCCGACCCTATGGCTCCTTCGGCGATGATCCTGTCGCCGTGATGGTGCTCACCCCACGTTTCGAACGTGCCGAGCGCGAATTTCTGCCGGCTCGCATTCGACGCCGCCTGCGCCGCTATCGCCTGGGCCAGACCTGCGCTGAGACACCCGCCAGACCCGCCAGCGCCCAGCCCGCTGCAGCGTCTGGCTCACAAGCAGACCCCTTTCCGATCCGCTCTTCGAGTGTTCGTTTGCTCTCTTAACCCTCTGGCCCGCTCAGGTTGGGGAGGGCGAGTCGGTCGCGACCGGTCGCTCTCCCCCGTCTTCTGATCCTGCCACCGGTCCGGGTGACGACGATGTGCAAGAGCGTCGCGCCGCCCGGACCGGTCCCGTGTCGACTCAACAGCCAGGCTGCTGGCCTGCTGCTGCCAGGGCAGGAAGCCGCAAAGTGGGGAATAATCAGGACATGGGGTGATTCATAAAGAAGGTGTACATGGCGTTGGTCGCGCTCGGTCCGGCGGGATCGGTATAGCTACCGCTGCTGCTGCCGCCCGACCAGGCATGGCCCATGCCGTAGACCTTCCAGTATTCCTGGATCTCTCTGCCACTGCTATCGGTCCAGGTCTGGACCGTATAGGCGTGTCCCCCCGGAACCTGGCCGTTGCTGCTGCTCGACGGGCTGCCGAAACTGGCGTTGTAGCTACCGCCCGAGGCGAGAGAGTCGGTCGTCATCCACTGCTGCACTACCTGATCACCATTGATCGGATAGACCACGTAGTCGCTCTGACCGTGGAAGACAATGGTCGGCACAACCCGCGCCCGGCTGCCCATCTCCTGGTAGGCAAGCTGGCCCTGCTGCTGCGGATCAGGGCCGCCATAGAGCTGAGCCAGCGGCGCAGTGTAGGCCGAGGTCGCCGCCTGGTATTCGAGGCCCGAAGCCACACCGATAGCCGCAAAGAGATCAGGATAGGTGACACCCATAATCACGCTCATCGCCGCCCCGGCTGAAAGGCCGGCCACGTAGACGCGCTTACGATCAATCGTCCACTGCGACGTACGCTGCTCAACGGTCTGGACGATGCCAGCGATGATGGCCGGCTCGCCATAACCTCGTACCTGGTTGCTTGGCAGGAACCAGTTCCAGCAGGCAGAAGCATTATACAGGGTCGTCTGCTGGGGATAGACCACAATGAACTGCTGCTGATCTGCCAGGGCGTTCATCTGCGTCCCAGCGGCGAAGTCAACGGGTGTCTGCAGGCAGCCATGCAGCATGACGATCAAAGGCACTGCAGTGCCGACATGGTAGCCGGCAGGGGTGTAGACGTAGTAGGGACGGCTCCCCGCTGGTCCGCTATAGAGATACTGGACAAAGGTGCCGCCGCTGGCATGGGCCGCCGGCGCTGGCAGAAGGAAAAGGCTCGTCAGCATGAGGACGAGAAGGCCGACGAGCAGCCAACGGCTGTGAGGAAGAGGACCAGGGGGCGTGGAGTTCGGCATACGGCAATCTCCCTTGCTTGCTCATGGATGCCCTCATGGCATCGCGAGGCCGCGGTCTGTCTGCGGACAGACCTGAACAGGTTGTCTGGACAGGAAGGGCAGCGCTGTCGCCATCCTGCGCTCGCCGCCTCCGGCCAGCCCCGACCCACTCGGGCGCTAACCAGCTCGTCAGTGACGCTGGCCCTCCCTCGCGAGTCGGGCCTGCCTCGGCTGACCGGAGGAGCGAACATGACACATGATTCATGTATCATATTTCGCCTGATCCTGTCAAGGGTAGAAGGTGGAGAATTCCCCCTTGACAATGGCGGTTTTCCGACTATCATGATACATGAATCATGTGTCATATGATGAGTGACTCATGATTCACTCAGCTGATCACTGCGATAGCCCACGCATAGCCCAGCACAGCGATCGGTGTGGCTGCTAAGCAACGAGGCTGTCACCAGCGGAAGGAGGAAAGCGAGACCATGAGGCTTCAGCGACCACCAGCACCAATGGAGCAGCGCAGACGCGGCGGTTCCGGTGTGGGCCTGCTTCTCCCCAGCGTACTCCTGTTCCTGCTCCTCTTGAGCGCCTGTGGGAGCACCAGCGGCGGCGGAGGCGGGGGAAGCAGCACCAGCGCGCCTGGAGTCAGCGCCGACACCATCACCATCGGGGGAGTTCTAGACACCACCGGTCCCATCAAGGTTATTTGTGCTCCGATCTTGCAGGGGGACCAGCTCTATTTTAACCAGATCAATGCCGCTGGCGGGATCAATGGGCGCAAGATCAAATTCATCCAGGTCAGCGACAATGGCGACTCCACGCGCACGCGCGATGCGGTGCGTCAACTCGTCGAGCAAGACCATGTCTTCGCCATCTTCCAGGTCTGCGGCTCCGGCAATGCCAACGTCGCCGAGAGCTACACCGTCCCGCGTGGCATTCCTTTTATTGATCCCATTGGCGGCGGCTCCAAATACACCGACCAGAGCGGCAAGGCCCTACCCTGGGTCTGGATGACCCAGCCCAACTATGGAGACGAAGGGCACGTCATTGGCTACTATGCCGCCACCACCCTCAAAGCGCGTAGTGTTGGCCTCCTCTATGAAGACGACGTCCTTGGGTTGCAGCAGAAGACCACCCTGGGTGAGGCGCTGCAAAAGTACGGCAGCAAGCTCGTGGCCTCCGTCGGCTACAACGCCACTCAGACCGACTTTTCGGCGGCTCTCCAGACCCTCAAAGCCGCCGCGCCCGACCTGATCGTCCTCAACGGCCTGCCCAGTCCCACAGCGCGCTTTGTCGCTACCGCTGCCGCCCAGGGCTATCGTCCGCGGCTGGGCTACCTGGCCAACTATCCGATGGCTGACAACTCCTGGGCCAAGGTCCTGGGTGCTGCCGGCGAAGGCATCTACGTCAGTGGCTACACCAGCATGGACACACCCGTGGCGCAGCAATATTTGCAGGCCACCCGCAGCGATCCTGTCTTTAGCGCCTACAAGTTCTACGGCTACATCAATGCCAAGATCATGGTCGATGCCCTGCGCAAGGCCGGCAGTAATCCCACGCGCGCCAGCCTGCGCGACGCTCTCGACCACGATTTCGTCAACTACGATACTGGCTTTGGGCCGACGCTGACCTGGACGCCGGAGCGTCACGGGGGGGTGAGCGACTTCATGTTCTTCCAGATCAAGCAAGGGCAGCTCACGCCTGTCAGTTCGTTCGTCAAAGCCAGCGCCGTCTGGCCCTAGAGCCTGCTCTGTCTGCATGGGCGTGGGGTGAGAGACGGTGCTCGCCTGCCGCCTGCAACTCGACAGCCAGCGCCGCTGCTGTGGCCTTCCTTATAAACAAGAAGGGCGCCGGCGGTCTAAGGCTCTGGCTGTCGTTCTGCTTGTTTGCTGACTGGCTCGTCCTGGCTGACGAAGAGAGGAGGCACCTTGTGCTTGCACTGCTCCAGGTCCTGCTGTCGGGGCTGGTCACCGGCAGCCTCTACGGCTTGCTGGCGCTGGGCATTGTTCTGATCTATCGCACGACGGGCGTGCTCAACTTCGCCTACGGAGCGCTGGCTGCCACCTCGACCTGCTTACTGTATATCCTGCTGACGGGGCCGCGGCTTCCCTTCTGGCTGGCCGTCCTGCTCAGCCTGCTCTTTGCCCTCCTGCTTGGCGCCGTCGTTGAGCGCGCCTTTGCACGTCCGCTGCTGGCGGCCCCTATTCTCACCAAGGCCATTGCTACCCTCGCTTTAGCCCTGGTGCTGCAGACGCTCGTTCAGGCGCTCTGGCCGCAACTGACCTCGCCGGTGCACTTCCCAACTCCTTTCGAGGGCCACGCCCTGCGTCTCGGCGGCCTCTATCTCTCGCTGAGCGATGCTCTGGCGCTCCTGACGACGGGCCTGCTGCTCATCGTGTTGCAGCTCTTTCTGCTGCGCACGCGCCTGGGTATTGCCATGCGAGCGACCGCTGATAGTCTCGAGGCGGCGCGGCTGATGGGCATTCCCGTGGGGCTGATCTTCCTGCTCGTCTGGATACTGGCCAGCCTTCTGGCTGCCGTTGCCGGCATCCTGATCGCCGCCCGGCAGACCGTGATCGACGTGCAGTTCATGGACCCGGTGCTCTTACTGGCCTTTATCGGCGCCGTGCTGGGCGGCCTCGACCGTCTGGAGGGGGCGGTACTCGGCGGTCTGCTCGTGGGTCTGGCGGAGAATGTGCTGGCTCTGCTGCTGGCCGGCCACAGCCTGGGCGCCCTGGACCTGGGCAATCCGGGCGTCCGTGAGGCCCTGATCTTCGCCGGCTTTGTGCTCTTGCTGCTGCTGCGTCCCCGCGGACTCTTTGGCGGGGCCGCCCTGCGGCGTGTCTAGCGCGGATGGAGGTGAGTGGCTATGAAACGGATGGTCTTGCCGCTCAAGAGAGGCCGGGTCGGGCAGCCCTCCCCCAGCGAAGCGCTGTCTCTGGCTGCGAGCGAACGGTCAGACAGGGCGCCAGGGAGAGCGCGCCTCGGCTGGCCGCGAGCGACGGCGTCGCTCCTGGCGCTCATCGCCCTGGTCATGCTGCCATCGCTCTTCGACCTGCTCTTTGGCGACAGCGCCGAGTTCCAGCTGCACCGTGTCACGTTGATCCTGATCCTGGCGATCGCCGCCCTGGCCCAGAACCTGCTTACCGGCTATGCTGCCCAGCCATCGCTGGGTAACGCTGCCTTCTTCGGCGTCAGCGCCTATCTACTGGCCTGGCTGAATGGCGACCTGCAGCAGCCCTACTGGCTGGCGGTGCTGGTTGCTCTCCTGGCCTGTGCCCTCCTTGGCCTGATCGTCGGCGGCCCGGCCCTCAGCGTCTCGGGGGCCCATCTGGCCATCGCCACCCTGGGCCTGGTTGTCTTGACCGGTTCACTGCTGACGCTGTGGGATACCAGTGCGGGTCGCCAGAGCTACGAGCTGACGGCCCTGCCCGAGGCCCTGGGCGACGATCGCGTCCTCTATTATCTGGTGCTGGTTCTGACAGCGCTCATCTTCTTTTGTGCCTTCCACCTGCTGCGCTCGCGCATCGGGCGGGCCTGGATCGCTCTGCGCGACAGCGAGGTGGCGGCGGCGGCCTGTGGCGTGGCCCTGACGCGCTACAAGCTGTTAGCCTTTGTGGTCAGCGCGGTGCTGACCGGGCTGGCGGGCGTGCTCTATGCGACCTGGGGCACGACGGCCACGGCCAGTATGTCGAGCGTTGACCAGACCATCGCCTTTTTGACGATGATCGTCGTCGGCGGGGCCGGCTCCCTGTCCGGCTCCCTACTGGGGGCGCTCTTTGTGGGCCTTGTGCCGCTGCTCTTAGGCGAGCTACCTGATCCGCTGACGCTGGGGCCGCTGCAGCTCCCAATTGCCACACTGACCACGGGCATCTACGGCGTGCTGCTGCTGCTCGCCTTGATTTTCTTCCCCGGCGGCCTGAGCGCAGTCTTTAGCCGAGGCGGGCGCCTGGCTCAGGGAGAGGGAGGAAAGCCATGAGTGCTGAGTGGCAGACAGCTGCACAGGAGGTGCGCCAGCGCAGGCCCTTGCTGGAGGTGCAGGGGCTGACCGTGCGCTTTGGCGGCCTGGTAGCGGTGGCCGATCTTGATCTGCGTGTCGAGGAGGGCGAAATCTTTGCCCTGGTCGGCCCGAATGGGGCTGGCAAGACGACGGTTCTCAATTGCATCAGTGGCTTCGTCAGGCCGAGCAGCGGCAGCATTCGCCTGGCCGGGCAGGATCTACTCGCCCTGGGCGCGGAGCGCCGGGCAGCCCTCGGAATCGGGCGGACCTTTCAAAATGGACAGCTGTTCAGCAGCATGACGGTCCTGGAAAATCTACTGGTGGGGCGCCATAGCCGGCTGCGTGCTGGTCTCTTCCAGAGCCTGCTTCCCATTGGCCCGGCCAGGCGCGAAGAGACAGCCGCGCGTCAGCGGGCAAGGGAGGTCCTGACCTGGCTCGGGCTGGAGAGCTACGCCGATCGCCTGGTGGCCACGCTGCCGGCGGGCCTGCAAAAGCTGATTGGAGTAGCGCGGGCCCTGGCCGGAGAGCCACGCCTGCTCTTGCTGGATGAGCCGGCGGCGGGGGTCCCTCTGCGCGAAGTGGCGGCCCTGGCCGAGCAGCTGCGACGCTGGAATGCGGAGCTGGGTCTGACCCTGCTGCTGATTGAGCACAACATGGAGGTGGTCCAGGCGGTAGCGCAGCGCGTCTGTGTCCTCAACTACGGGCGCAAGCTGGCCGAAGGCGAGCCGGCGACGGTGCTGCGCGAGCCTGCCGTCCTGGAAGCCTACCTCGGGCGCGAGGAGGAGATCGGCGCTCGTGAGGAATGGGAGGTGAGCGACCATGCTGCGGGTTGAGAATTTACGCGCCGGCTATGGGCCGCTGGAGATTCTTCATGGTGTCTCGCTGGAGGTCCCCACGGGGAGCCTGGTGGCCCTACTGGGGGCCAATGGGGCCGGGAAGACAACCCTGATGCGCACACTGCTGGGCCTGTTGCCGGCGCGGAGCGGGCGCATCCTGTTCGCTGGCCAGGAGGTACAGCGTGCCAGCGTTGAGCGGCGGGTGCGCCTGGGGTTGGGACTGGTGCCCGAGGGACGAGAGTTGTTTCCATCCTTGAGTGTGCGCGAGAATCTGCTCATGGGGGCCTTCACGCGCCGCGGGCGTGCGGCCATCGAGGCTGATATCGAGCGTGTTCTGACCTGCTTTCCGCGCCTCAAGGAGCGGTTGGCTCTGCCAGCAGCCAGCTTGAGTGGTGGCGAGAGCCAGATGCTGGCCATCGGACGAGCCTTGATGAGCCGGCCTCGTCTGCTGCTCATCGACGAGCTGTCCCAGGGCCTGGCGCCGGCCATCGTCGAAAGCGTGCTCGCCGTGTTGGCGCGCCTCAACCGCGACGAGGGGCTGACCATTCTGCTGGTCGAGCAGAATGCGCGCAAGGCGCTCAAGGTAGCCAGTTTGGCCTACGTGCTCCAGAGCGGCAGCATCGTCCTGCAGGGCCGGCCAGCTGACCTGGCAGCCAGCCCGGCTATACAGCATCTCTATCTGGGCGGCGAGGCGAAGGCCGAAGGGCCAGACGAGAAAAGCCTTGACGCGCGCTCCCTGGTGCGCGGGGGCCTGAACAACGAAGCAAGAGGAGAGGAGTGAGCAAGCAATGGAAGGTTTGACAGGCAAGGTGGCGCTGGTCACGGGCGCCGCCTCGGGTATTGGCTTGGCCATTGCGCGTGATCTGGCAGGGCATGGGGTGCGCGTGACGCTGTGCGATGTCAACGCCGCCCAGGGGGAGAAGGTGGCGGCGACCCTACCACAGGCGCGCTTTGTGGCGGCGGACCTGACGCACGAGGCCGACATTGAACGTCTCGTCGCCACAACGCTGGACGCTGAGGGGCGCATCGATATTCTGGTCAATAATGCTGGCTTCCAGCATGTGGCGCCGCTGGAGCAGTTCCCGGTCGAGAAGTGGCGTCAGATGATCGATCTGATGTTGACAGCTCCCTTTCTGCTGACACGGGCCGTGCTGCCCGGCATGTATGAACGTGGTTGGGGACGCATTGTCAATATCGCTTCGGTACATGCCTTGCGAGCGTCGGCGCTGAAGGCGGCCTATGTCAGCGCCAAGCATGGCCTGCTGGGACTGACGCGCGTGACGGCCCTGGAGGGGGCGCCCCACGGCGTTACCTGCAATGCTGTCTGCCCTTCGTACGTGCGCACGCCGCTGGTCGAGGGCCAGATTCCGGCCCTGGCCCGCCAGCATGGGATTGCCGAGGAGCGCGTGGTGGCAGAGGTGATGACGGCGCGCAGCGCCATTCGCCGCCTGCTGGAGCCGGAGGAAGTGGCTCAGTTGGTGAGCTATCTCTGTAGCGAGGCGGCGGCGGGTATCACGGGCAGCGCTCAGGTGATCGACTGCGGCTGGACGGCGCAGTAGTCCAGCCGGGGAGAGGACGGGCGAAGACCGCGAGGACCAGGCCGGGCCGGATTGGGCGGGCCGCAGTCAGTCAGGGCTGCGGCTCCAACGTCCTGGCCTCCGACCCTGGCTCTGCCGAGGGCGACGTGGGGGCCAGACCGTGGGTGATGAAGTCCATGAGCGTTGCAAAGACCTGGGGAGGCAGCACCTGCTCTGCGCTCTGCTCGCTCTCGGGCTGGCTCTGATGGGCTGCAGCACGTGCAGCACTCGCCTCGCTCGCAGCGGCGGACTCTGGCGCACTCGTCAACTGGGGCCAGACGATCCAGCGCAGGGCGAGGAAGTGGCCGATGCCCATGAGGGCGTAGGCCAGCGTCTCCGGGTCCATTGAACGGATCTGGCCGGCCTCCATCGCGGCACGCAGGCCGCGCGCATAGCCCCGGCTGATGCTTTGGTAGTATTCTTGCGCCGCTTCGGGGGCGACACGCTCAGCTTCTTCGACGATGCGGTAGACGCTGCGATGAGCGGCAGCAAAGCGGAAGAAGGCGATGAACCCCTGCCGCTCGGTCTCCAGACGGTTGGTCAGACCGGCGGTGGCCGCCGCCGAGGCTTCGCGCAGGCGCCGCCCCAGATCTTTGACCAGCTCAACAAAGATCTCGCGCTTGGTACGGAAATAGATGTAGAAAGTGCCCTGAGCGACACCGGCGCGCCGCGTGATCTCTGAGATGCTGGCCTCGTAGTATCCCAGCTCGCCAAAGACCGCTTCGGCGGCCTCCAGGATGCGTTGGCGCGTGATCTCACCGCGCGAGAGGCTGGGTGTACTCGCACTCTCTTTCTCTCTGGTTGGCTGCGTCGACCCTGCTTTGCTGGGGGCGGCGCGCTCGTTCTCCAAGGCGTTCGGCTGGGCTGCTTCGTCCATCATGTGCTGTTGCCTATTCCTCCTCATGCTCCTTCTGATAGTGCCGGACTTCACGGTGGCCTCGCAATGCGATGATGATGGTCTGGCGATGCTCTTATGGTCACACAAGTGGGTACTTCGTGTCCAGTACCTGCTCTTGCCCCTGGCTGGCACTCCGTCACTCTGCCGCTTCCTTGCTGGAGGGCAAAAGCGGACTGCGATGGCGGCGGACTCCCCGAGCGAGGGGCAAGGGGCCTGGCTGGCACTCTCCCAGCTTGATTTTCGGCCCGACCTCGGGTACAGTTAGCGATATGATAGATGATTCACATATCATATTTTAGCATAACGGCCAAGAACCTGGGTAGCTGAGTTGCGGCTTGCGCTGCTGCGAGCTGCGAGAGTTTCCTCTGTGAGGAGGTCCTGGATGGAGAAGACCTTTCTTGGTCTGGGCGAATGGTTGGAGCGCCGTGCCCAGCTGACGCCCGAGAAGATCGGCCTGATCGATGTCGAGAGTGGGGCGCGGCTGAGCTATCGCGTTTTGAACGAGCGGGCCCGGGCCCTGGCGACGCTGCTGAGCGAGGGCTACGGCGTTGGCCCGGGCGAGCGCGTGGCGGTGCTGGCCCACAATGCGCCCGAGTATCTGGATGCCCTCTTCGCCGTGGCCCTGCTCGGGGCCATTCTGGTGCCGCTCAACTGGCGCCTGACGATTCCTGAGCTGCTGACGATAGTGCGCGACTGTGAGCCGTGTCTGCTCATGCACGACGAGGAGCACAGCCAGCGGGCCAGCGAGCTGCTGGCGGCGCTGTCACCTGTAGGCGTGGTGCCGCGCCTGCTCTCCTTTGCGGCCTTTCCCGGGGACGATCGGCGGCTGGCCGCGCTGGCGCGTCCTTTCGCAAGTGCCGACGGTGAGGAGCCGGTGCTGATCCTCTATACCTCTGGCACCACGGGCGTGCCCAAAGGAGCCTTGCTTTCGCACCGCATGATCACCTGGAATGCTATTAATACGCAAATCAGTTGGGGGCTGCGCGACGACGATATCACGCCGACCTTTGCTCCGTTCTTTCATGCTGGCGGCCTGAATGTGCTGACGACGCCGCTCTACCATTGTGGCGGCACGGTGGTGCTGCTGCGCTCCTCTGATCCGGCGCTGATTTTGCGCACCATTGAGGCCGAACGTTGCACGGTAGTTTTTGCCGTGCCGACCGTTTTTCAACTGATGCTGGAGCATCCGGCTTTTGCTACAACAGACCTGTCATCGCTGCGCTTCTGCGTGACGGGCGGCTCTTCTTGTCCACTGCCGGTGATTCGCGGCTATGGGGAGCGCGGCGTATTGCTACGCCAGGGCTATGGCCTGACCGAGGTCGGGGTCAATTGTTTCAGCCTGGCGCCCGAGGATGCGCTGCGCAAGGCTGGCTCGGTGGGGCGTCCGGTCTTCCATTCGCGGGCGCGCCTGGTCGACGAACACGATCGAGATGTGGCGCCTGGCGAGGTGGGCGAGCTGGTGCTGGCGGGGCCACATGTCTGCTCGGGCTACTGGCGGCGTCCGGTGGAGACAGCGGAGGCCGCACGCGGCGGTTGGTGGCATACTGGCGATCTGGCGCGCTGCGATGAAGATGGCTACTACTACATTGTGGGGCGCAAGAAGGACCTCTTTATCTCGGGTGGAGAGAATGTCTATCCCGCCGAGGTGGAGGCGGTGCTGCTTGCCCATCCGGGGGTGGCCGAGGCGGCGGTGATCGGCAGGCCCGACCCGCGCTGGGGTGAGGTTGGGCTGGCGATCGTCGTGCCGCGTGTGCCGGGCAGCCTGCGCCCTGAAGAGCTGCTGGCTTTCTGTGGCGAGCGTCTGGCCCGCTACAAGATCCCCAAAGGGATCGTCTTTGCCGAGGCCCTGCCGCGCAATGCGATGGGCAAGGTTCTTAAGGCGGAACTGCGGGCGCGCTATGTGCGGGAAGAGACGCCGTGATGCTCCCACCGGGTGCCCTGGACCTGCTCGCTTGTCCGACTGGCGGACAGGTCTGCAGCCAGCCTCGCCCAGGCTAAAGCGGGGCTGTGTCAGGATGTGGCTGGCGGGGTAGGCGCCGACTCCGGCTGTCGGCCCCAGGCAGGCGGTCAGCACGTTCCAGAGGCCGCAAAAATCTGCCTGCTGCCTGTCAGCGATGGCCTGCTGGTAGAGCCGGGGCGGCTCGGCCTCGCTGGCCAGTCCCAGCTTGAGGTAGAAGGGGGGCCCAGCTCCAGGGCCATAACGGCCTCCTGGAGGAAGCGCTCGTGGGCCGGCGCGCCGTAGGACCAATCGAGGGCACTGGCTCGCTTGACCGCTCGTGCGCTCAGGTCGATGCCTACCACCTTGACCGAGGGAAAGACGGCGGCGACCTCGATGGCCTAGCCGCTGGGATCGCAGGCCAGGTCGAGCACGCGCCCCCCGTCCGGCAAGGTCAGTTGCAAGGGAGTGGTATGGCTGGAACGGATGGAGGAGAATCAAGGGCGTGGTTATGTTGGCGAGGCTGGAGCGAATGGGCGAGCAGCATGGGTACCCCAGGTGGGGACGGCGGTGCTATAATAGCAAAGGACTTATCCCGTGAGATGCGCGCAGAAAGGAGGCACTGGACGTGAATGAGCCTGCAGCGAGCGGCGAGCAGCGGCGTCGCGTCCCGGTGCCGGTTCGTGAGCGAGCCTTGCGCGTCGGCGACCTGATCGTCATCGACGGTCATCGTACCCGGCGTCAGGCGGTGGCTGAGCGCTTGCAGGTGGGCGGCTACCGGCTACAGCACACGGCCCATTTTCTCATGGCGGAGCGAGCGGAGGAGCCGCGGCGCCTGCTGGTGCACTTTTTCGCTCCCCAGGAACTGGATGCCGATCTTGGCGCCTGGTTTCTCGAAGAGCTGCGACCCGCTGGCTGGCTGGCGACCTCTGCCGACCTGGCCCATCTCTTCGCGGGCGTCATTGGCTCCTGTACCCCGCGTGACCCTGCTCTGGCCTGGCGGCGCTATGGCGAAAACACCCTCTGGCGCTACCGTCATCTTCTGCAGAGCGCTCAGCCGCAGGCGCCGCTGCCCCAGCTCCGGCCAGACTCGCCTGTCGCCGTCTTCTCCAGCCTCTACCGTCGCGTCGTTGCCCTCATCAGGCGAGAGCGCGCCACTGCTGCCGGCGCCCTGCTCGATGCTGGCTGCTCCTTCGGCTTCCTCCCCCTGCTGCTCGCCGAAGCTTCTCCTGAATTGAGGGAGATTGTCGGCCTCGATCTGCGTCCTGACGCCTTTCTTGTGGCTCGTCAGCTGGCCGCTGAACGTGGCTGGCAGCAGGTGCGTTTTGTGCAGGCTGATCTGCGCAGCGCCGACCAGGTCGCGGCTCTTGGCCAGTTCGACACCGTCGTGGCTCTGCACGTGCTGGAGCACTTCGGCCCCCAGGAAGGTGAGCAGGTTCTGAGCAACCTGCTGGCGGCCACCAGGCGCCTCCTGGTGATCGCCGTCCCCTATGAAGAGCAGCCTGAGCCGGTCTATGGGCATCTGCGGGTCTTCTCGCCGGCCACCCTTGAGGAGCTGGGGAGACGCTGCCTGGAGCACTGGGGAGAGCAAGGAGGATGCTACTGGTGCGAAGAATGCGCCGGCGGCCTGCTCGTTGTCGAGCGTGGCCAGAACGGTGCGATATCGGCGAGCGCGGCGCGAGCCACACCAGGCACAACGACAGAGGCGTGAAGCTCCAGCAGCATAGCTATCAGGCGCGGGTCGTGTCCGCACTGCCTGGCCTGAGCTGGGCTATGCGGCAGAGACCGACGCTGTTGACAAGGGGAGCGCTGGCCTTTTACAATATTTCTCAAGGTTGCACGTTGGTGCAAAGGTCGGCGTTTGTGCCGAAACGGGCGTGCGAACGATCTCTGTTGCTCAGGGAAAGGGCACAACAGTATGACTCAGGAAAGTGACGACATTTATCTCCTGACCGAAGTGGCCAGCCTCTACTACGAGGAGAACTACACGCAGGAGCAGATTGCCAAAATGATCGGCATCTCGCGCTCTGGCGTTTCTCGCCTGCTGAGCCGCTCACGGGAGCTGGGTCTGGTCGACATTCACGTCCATCAGGTGCTGCGCACCTCTGCCGCTCTGCAAGAGGATCTGGTAGCGCGCTTTAGGCTACAGGATGCGCAGGTGCTTGAGGCGGCGGAAGCGGAAGGGGTAGCGCTGGACCGTGTGGGGGCGTTGGCGGCGCGCTACGTTGACCGACGCATCCAGGAATCGCACGCAGAGGGGAAGCGGCCCATTCGCACGGTCGGCATTTCGTGGGGGACCTCGATGCTGGAGATGCTCAAAGCCCTGCGTCCCCGGCGGCGCCTGCCGCTCAATGTGATCCAACTTATGGGCAGCGTCGACACCTCCAGCCGGCCCGACATCGATGGACCGGAGATCGCGCGTCGCCTGGCGGACGCCTATGGTGGACGCTGCTATTACCTGCACGCGCCCCTGTTAGTGGCCGATGCCACGGTGCGCGAAGGGCTGCTCAAGGAGCGCAGCCTGCGTCGCTCGTTCCAGATGATGGAGCAGATGGACATGGCGCTGGTGGGCATCGGAGGCGCACGCCCGGAGGCCTCTGGTCTCTTTCGTGCTGGCTACCTGGATGAGGAGGAGCTGCAGGTCATTCGCAGTCAGGGTGCTGTCGGCGATATCTGCGGCTGCTACTTTGATATCGAGGGCTGCCTCTGCGCCCAGGAACTGCTCTGTCGCACGGTGACCGTCTCGTTTGAGACGTTGCGCAAAGTGCCGCTGGTCATCGCCGTAGCGGCGGGTGCGGCCAAAAAGGAAGCCATGTTTGGGGCCTTGCGGACCGGCGTCGTCAAAGTGCTGATCACCGACGAACCGGGGGCCCGTGCCCTGCTGCAGCTGGCTGCTAGCCAGGAGCTGGCTCAGCTCCCCGGCTAAGCCAGCTAGCCCGGCCCGGCATCTTTCTGTGGAGAGAGAGGTACGGGGACGGGGTAGTACCGTCAAGCGCAGCGAGCAGATGCCAGACCCGCGCTGTGCCCGGCCTGCCGTCCCCCTCTCTGCCTGCAGTCTTACCTGGCCTGCCTTACGAAGAGGGCGGCAAGGCTTCCTCGGCAAAGTCGCGCTCGATCAGATCGACCAGGGCGGCGACGGCCTGCTGCTCGTCTTCGCCTTCGGCGGTGATCTCCACCTCGGTATTCTTCCCCACGGCCAGCGTCAGAATCAAGACCAGGCTCTTGGCGTTGACGCTCTTGCCTTTGCTGCTGATAGTGATCTTGCTCTTGAACTGATTGGCCAGCCTGACGAATTGCGCTGCAGGGCGGGCGTGCAGGCCAACCTCATTGCGCACAATGGTTTTTGCTTGCTGCATGCACCTGTCTCCTTCAGTCGGTGGTGGAGCACTCTGCTCCAGAGGACAGTGTACCATCTCCGTGGCTCCCTGTCGCCTCTCTGGCTCCGGTTCCCGGACAACGAGAGACAGGCGCCGCGGACACCGGTGTGGACCATGCACCCTCCCGGCTGATAGGTAATGACCCGGCAGCGGTGCCCGCTCCTGTTGTCGGACGGGGGATGTAGCCAGATGGTACCTCTGCCCGTGCGCTTCCTCGTAGGAAGAATTGCCGCGCCTGCATCTTAGAGCAGTAAGTAGGGATTTTCCAGCAGCTGCTTGAAGCGCTGCAGGAAGCGGCTGCCGCTGGCCCCATCGAGGACGCGGTGATCGGCGGAGAGCGAGACCTTCATCACGGGGCGGATCTCCAGGCGGGCCGTCTGCTCTGCGGCGCCGCTCAGGCCCTCGTCGACGACCACGCTGCGCCGTGTCACCTTGCCTACAGCAAGAATGGCGCTCTGGCCCGGGGGAATGATGGCGTGGAAGGTATCGATCCCGTACATGCCCAGGTTCGAGATAGTGAAGGTGGCCCCGCTGAGGTCGTCGGGCGAAAGTCTGCCGGAGCGCGCCCCCTCGACCAAACGGCGCAGGGTACGCGCCAGGTCAGGCAGACTCTGGCGGTCGGCATGACGAATGACCGGCGTCAGGAGAGACTGGCCGGTATCGACGGCCACGCCGATGTGAATGGCGTGCCAGCGACGGATGACCTCCTTGCCTCGTCCACGGCTATCATCGAGGGTGGCATTGACCTCGGGAGAGGCGCGCAGAGCAGCGGCCACCGCGCGAATGATGATGGCCGTCAGGGAAGGGACCTCTTCGCGCTGGGCTGCGAGGCTGGCGGCCAGGCGCTGGCGACAGCGTTCCGCCTCGCTCATATCGATCTCCAGATCAAGATAGATATGGGGCATGGTGGTGACGCTGGTCAGCATGCGCTGTCCGATGAGGCGCCGTGCTGGCGAGAGTGGGATGACCTCGGCCTCCTCGCTCTCCTCTGCAGGGGTCACAGGCGTGGGCGCTGCAGGAGCCTGTGACCGGGACTGGGCCACTGCCGCACTGGCCGTGGCGCCATCGACCGGGGTGCTTTGAACCGTCTCCTGCTGCTGGCGGAGCGCCAGGGCTGTCTCGACATCGGCGCGCGTCACCTTCTCGCCTCTCTTCTGCTCGGCCAGGGCCGCCAGGTCTACCTGATGCTCGCGAGCCATCTTGCGCGCCAGCGGCGTGGCCCGTACCTCTGGGCCTGCCTGCTGAGCCGGCTGGGTGGCCATGAAGGCCAGGATATCGGCGCGTGTCAGCGGAGGCTCGAAGCCAGCCGCTACCACGGCGCGCAGATCAACAGCCTGCGACGCCGCCTCACGCTTGGCGGCGGGCGTACTGGCGATGCGCGTTTCTTCCGTGGGCGCCTCTGCCGGGCTGGACGGGGCTGAGACTGCGGTTGAGGAAGGAACCTCGGCGGCAGGAGAGGAGAGAGAAGGATGCTCCTGGCGATGGGCGGAGGCCACAGCCGCAGTGGCAGCCGAGCTAGCAGCAGCGGCAGCAGCAGCCGGATCGCGCCCCTCCGCCAGCAAGAGAGCCAGCGGGGCGCCCACCTCCAGTGTCTCCTCCTCGCCGGCCAGAATCTTCAGGAGCTGACCCGTACAGGGGGCCTCGACCTCCAGAGCGACCTTATCGGTCATCACCT
Source organism: Thermogemmatispora onikobensis (assembly GCF_001748285.1). Taxonomy (NCBI): domain Bacteria; kingdom Bacillati; phylum Chloroflexota; class Ktedonobacteria; order Thermogemmatisporales; family Thermogemmatisporaceae; genus Thermogemmatispora; species Thermogemmatispora onikobensis. The sequence continues at coordinate 51,055 of NZ_BDGT01000031.1, forward strand.
CGACCAATGGCTCCCCTTTCTCAAAGCGCGCCCCCTCGCTGAGAAGCCAGCGCACCACCGTGCCTTCGGTCATCGTCATGCCCAGCTTGGGCATTGTCAGCGTACGTTGCTCATGCTGCGTCTGCATCGCGCCGTCACCTCTGCCTTGTCTGCTTAGCTGGATTACCTGGGACTGCCCGGCGGCTGAGCCAGCTCACAGCGGCCTCCGCTGCAACAGGCGTCTGGCGGCCTGATAAATATCCTCTTCCTGGGGCGTGGCCCGTCGTTCGAGAGTTCGGTTGTAGGGAATGGGCGTCTCGGCCCCGCCCAGGCGCAGGATCGGAGCATCGAGATAGTAGAAGGCCTCGCTAGAGGCAATGCGGGCCGCGATCTCACCGCCGAAGCCGCCGGTCAGCACGGCCTCATGGACGATCAGCACCCGCCCGGTCTTGCGCGCCGAAGCGATCAGGGTCTCCTCGTCGAGCGGGCGCAGCGTGCGGGGATCAACCACCTCGGCCTCGATACCCTCTTCGGCCAGGCGTGCGGCCACGGCCAGGGCGCGCGGCACCATAATCGAGAGGGCGATAATCGTCAGGTCCTTGCCGGGACGCTTGACTTCGGCCTGCCCGATAGGGATCGTCCATTCACCACGAGGCACGGGCCCCTTATAGCGATAGAGCAGCTTGTGTTCGAGGAAGATCACCGGATTGGGGTCGCGGATGGCCGAGAGCAGCAGCCCCTTGACGTCGGCAGGTGTTGAAGGGAGGACCACCTTCAGACCGGGCACATGGGCAAACCAGGCTTCCAGGCTCTGCGAGTGCTGGGCCGCTGCGCCGGTGCCGGAGCCGAGCGGGGCGCGGAAGACCACCGGTACCTGGGCCTTGCCGCCGAACATAAAGCGCAGCTTGGCCCCCTGGTTGACGATCTGGTCCATGCCGATGGCCATGAAGTCGCTGAACTGGAATTCGGCCACTGGGCGCATACCGGTGAGGGCGGCCCCGATGGCGCAACCCGCCAGGGCTGCCTCCGAGATCGGCGTATCGCGCACGCGCTCCTCGCCAAACTCATCGATGAGGCCATAGGTCACGCCGAAGGCCCCCCCATAGATGCCGATGTCCTCGCCCATCAGGAAGACACGCGGATCACGCCGCATCTCCTCCCGCAGGGCCTCGCGAATGGCCTCGGCGTAGGTCATCTCCTGAACCTGGCTCTGAGCCGCCTCTGCCTGCTGAGGCGTGCCGGCGGCGACGGTTGTCGGGAGAGAAGAAGGACCGCTCATGCGTACACTCCTTCCAGGAGAGAGTCGGGATCGGGTTCGGGGCTGGCCAGAGCGAACTGATAGGCTTCCTCAATAGCCTGGTAGGCCGCGGCTTCCTCGCGCTCGATCTCCTCTTGGGTCAGCAGGCTGTGCTCGCGCAGATAGGCGGCCAACCGCTTGATGGGGTCGCGCTCCTGCCAGGCGCGGATCTCATCGCGTGTGCGGTAGCGGTTCTGGTCGCTCTTGGAGTGACCTTTGTAACGATAGGTGACGGCCTCGATCAGGGTTGGACCCTGGCCGGAGCGGGCGCGAGCGGCAGCACGAGAGACGGCCTCGTAAACGGCGAAGACGTCGTTGCCATCGACGCGCTCGCCGGGAATGCCGTAGGCCACGGCACGCTGGGCAATGGTCTCGCAGCGCGTGGCCTTCCGCACGGACATCGACATGCCGTACTGGTTATTCTCGCAGAGGAAGATGACGGGGAGATCCCAGATAGCGGCCAGGTTGATCGACTCGTGGAAGGTGCCTTCGTTGGCGGCGCCGTCGCCGAAGAAGCAGAGGCAGACACGATCAAGTCCCTGCATCTTGATGCTGAGTCCGACGCCGGTGGCAATGGGGATACCGCCGCCGACCACGCCGTTAGCGCCGAGGTTGCCGGAGGCGACGTCGGCGATGTGCATGGAGCCACCGCGTCCGCGGCAGTAGCCGGTTTCTTTGCCGAGCAGCTCGGCCATCATCAGCTTGAGGTCGGCCCCTTTGCTGATGCAATGACCGTGACCGCGGTGGGTGCTGGTGATATAGTCATCGGGCCGCAGGGCCTGTAAGGCCGCGGCGGCGGTAGCCTCTTCTCCGATGGAGAGATGGGTGGTGCCGTGGACTTCTCCGCGCATGAAGAGTTCATCAACCTTTTCTTCAAAGGCGCGGATGCGGTACATGGTCTGCAGCAGGCAGCGCATCTGCTCGGGAGAGAGGGCGGGAACCGCTTCAGACATAGCTGGCCTCTCCTGCTCTGTTGCACAAATATTCAATAATGCACACATATTCAATGTACCATGCTGAAGGGCAGCTGTCAATAGGCGGGCGGCGTGAAGCGAGGCGGGGAGCGGGATGGGAGGCCGTTCTCTTCCTTCCACGCTGGGCTTGATCAAGGGAACGTTCCTCAGAGGCTGTATGAGATGCTTCGCGATGAAACGAAACCATTTCCCCGGGTAAAGAAGCGTCAGGGCTGATGACGTGAAGCACGGAAGAAGGCGGCGAGGCGGGGAGCCAGGGGCCTGCTGGGGCAGGAGCGCTGGTCTGTCTGCCTCCAGCGGGCCCGGACTCTCGCTACCCCTCGTTCACGGCGATTTGCAGCATGCTTTGCAGGCAGGCTTTGATCTCCTGGGGCGTCTGCAGGGCAATGAAGTGCTCATAGAAGCCGGGCTGTTGCAGCGCACAGGTCACAGCCTGCAAAAAAGCCAGCTGTGCGTCTCCGGAAGTCAGCACGGGGAAAATAGCCAGCCGGCAGAGGTGCTGCCGTGCGGGATCATCCATCGCCTGAAAAGGTAGCGCCTCGCTGAGCAGAGCCACCACCAATGCTGGCTGAATGACATGCTCGAAGTCGACGTGGGGCAGGGCCACGGCGAAGTCGCCGAAGTCCAGTCCTGTCGGATACTGTCGCTCGCGCTCCTGGACGCCCTCCAGATAGCTCGGGTGCACCTGGCCGCGCCGCAGCAACTCTGCATGCACGCAGGCAAACAGCTCCTCCTTGCTTCTGACCGCCAGGCCCCACAGCACCAGCACTGGCATCGTGATCCCACTGAGCGTTAGCTCTAGCTCGATCGGTTCCATGTTCCGAGTAATGCCCTCTCCTATCGTCGTCGTCGTCGTCGGTCGCTTCCTTTCTTACTGATCCTGTCTGGAAACAATGCAGACTCATTGGTCCAGGGGCCGCGCGCTTAGCGCCGTGCGGGACTGGCGGCGCCGGTGGGACGCAGACGGCGGGTGGGACGCTGCTGACTGGGGGGTCAGGCGGAGCAGCAGACGAGCCAGGCCCTCCGCAGTAAAGCCCACTTCCGCGCGCAGGGCCTCGGGAGTGGCTCGCCGTATCCAGAGGCCGTGGCGGGTTGGCATATAGCGCACGCGGGCCGCCGCCTCCTGCCAGCGTGGTTCCAGGACCGCTAGCAGTTGCTGGGGCGTCCCCGGCTGCGAGGGATCGCAAAGCGGCAGTAGCTCCTGTACCCAGCGCCGCAGCTGCTGCCGCAGACGGATCACTCCGCGCAGGCCCCAACAGACCACTCCCATCCAGACCAGCAAGAGCAGACCAATGGGCAAGGAATGGGTCAGATAAGCGTTTTCCAGGGCGCGCCCCAAAGGCCCCATCAAATAGTCGACCAGAACGCCGATCATCGTTGGTTGGCTCCCTTTCTTCTGCTTGCTCTCCGTCCCATTAGCCTGGCCAGGCCAGGCAGGCCCTTCCTCGGCCCACGGCCAGCCGGGCGCTCGATCGCCCTGGTTCCAGCCGCACCGCGGCGGGCCAGAGCGATCCGCCCGCTGACCGTGTAGTGAGCCTGGCCGGTAGGCAGGCAGGCAGGCAGACAGACAGACAGACAGACGGTCCAGAGCTGCCTTTAGCCCTGGCCAGCGATCGCCTGGCCGCTGGCGCCCTCGGCCTCGATCCCGACCCCGGCTTCGTTCTCCGGTGTCTCTGCCTCCTCGCGCACGTAGAGGGCCTTATCGTCGATGCCGGGCACATGGGAGCGGCAATAGAGGAAGTAGATGATATAGCAGGCCACCGTGAAGGCCACCCACAGTGCCGACCAGATCAAGAAGACCGGTCCGTAGGAGCCAACCTGCTGCAGCGAGAAGAAGAAGACCAGTGCAAAGGAAATCAAGTGAGCGCCAGAATCGAGGCTAGAGATAGAGATTGCCCCCTTGGGGATAGCGAAATGGGCGCCCTTGGCCAGCACCACCGTCATCGGCGCCAGGAAAGTACCCACTGAGAGAATGCCGGCCATAAAGATCGTAGCGATGATCACCCCACGGATCACATTACCGCGCGACCAGGTCGTGGCCCAGATCACCAGGAAGGGCAGGACTGCCAGATCGGTGAAAGGCAGCACATGGTTCAGGCCAAGGAAGCTGAGAGCGATCGCCAAAATGAGCGTGATTGGCACCATCAGCAGGGCCACCGTCATATTATTGGCGAAGCCGATCACAATAGCGGCATCCAGGCCGATGTAGAGTTCCCGGCCCGGGAAGCGCTGGCTGATGAACGTCTGTGCGCCCTCCGAGAGCGGAACCAGGCCCTCCATCAGGATAGCCACCATGCGCGGCAGGACCAGCATCACGGCGCCCAGCGTAATACCAGTCGTCAGGATCTTGGCGAAGGAGCCGCCGAAGTCGCTGCTCAGGCCCGGGAAATAGGCCAGGAGGCCGATGAGCAGGCCCAGGACCAGCCCGATGATCATCGGCTCGCCGACGATGCCGAAGCGCTCCTGAATGGTGCCGGTATCGGCGTGCAGCTTATTGAGGCCGGGAATGCGGTCCAGCAGCTTGTTCAAGACCCAGCCGACCGGCGACCAGTCGACGGTACTGCTGTGCGGCAGCGAGATGCCCGGCAGGCCGTAGTAGTCCTGGACGACGGGAGCCGAAAGGTCGGCCAGCTTGAGGATGAACAGCTCAGTGAGCAGGGCCAGCGCCAGGGCGATAAAGAAGTTGCCGGTGATGACGTAGACGAAGGCCGCGGTAAAGATAAAGTGCCAGTAGTTCCACATGTCGATGTCGAGCGTCTTGACGAAGCGCACGACAATCAACAGCAGGTTGAGCAGGATACCCAGAATGAAGACCCAGGGAACAACGGAGACAGTGCCGAAGGAGATGGCGGCAGCCACCGGCCAGCCGACATCGATGACGTCGAGGTGAATGCCGAGGTTGTTGACCATCGCCTGCGCCGCCGGCCCCAGCGTATTGACCAGTAGGCCGATCACCAGGTTGATGGCGATGAAGCCAACGCCGATGGTGATGGCGGCCCGCAGCGAGCGCCCAAGAGGCATGCGGAAGATCATGCACAGAATAAAGATGATGATGGGCATCATGACGCTGGGGCCAAGATTCAAGATATAGTTGATAACGCCCATAACAGCGGACATGGCTGGTTCCTCCTACCCGTAGTGAGGATAAAAAGCCAACTCTTTGCGTACATCTCTACTCTTGCGCGCGATGTACGCCCGTTCGCGAACCTTGCGGTGATTGTCTGCTCTGTCTGCTGCGTGCCTGCCTACCCTCTACCTGCTTGCCAGGGGGTTCCTCTCTTGTTTGCTAGCGCAACTCAGCTCAGCTAGCGCTGAGAGTCTTAAGATAGGCGGCAATCTCGTCGGCGAGCTGGTCGGCTCCCACGCCGCTGATGAGGGGCAGGCCGTTGAAGACCTTGACGGGCACTTTCACAGCGACCTGGGTGGTCGAGACGATAGCGTGTGGTCGAAAGGTGGAGACTTTGCCAGCGACTTCGGCGGCTTTACACGAGGCGGTTGTAACGCTGAGGCCGCGACTCTTGAGCAGGCGCTTGAGTTTGTCGGCGGCCAGGGTTGAGGTGGCGATCCCGGTGCCGCAGCTGACGAGGATGCGTAGATCGGACATGGGCGGAAAAACCTCCTGGCAACTGGTCACAGCTCTGTGAAGTGCTCCCGACTCGTTTCTCCGCTGCCCAGCTGGAGACACGAGAGGGGCGACGGCTCTTCCTTGAAGAGAAAATATCAGGAAGGAAGGCTGATGCTTCTGCTGGCCTTGTCCCGCGACGCCGCAGGGGGCCATATGTTGCTCTCCTCTGCTCTTCTTGCTCTCCCTCCTTTCAAAGGGCACACCTGAAGATTTTAAAATGGTCGATCGCTCGATTTGTAAAGTTTTGCCCTTACTATAAACTGCTCCATTCCGGTTGTTTCTATGGTACCTGATGGTGACGACTGTTGTCAACCCTTGTGCATAAGTGGACAATTGTTCACTGCCGCTCGCCCGGGCAGGGAAATGCCGCTCGTGCGCGCTGGAGGGCTGGACGCTGGCCAGAGTGGAAGATTGCGCGGGGAGGCGACTGGGCGGTTGCGGTTTTTCTCTATGCCGCCCGCTTGACATTCGCCAGAGGGCAAGGTATACTATGCACAAAATATCGAATGTGCACAAAGGTGAAACGGTGTTCGACCAGCGGAGTGCAGCGAAGCACGTTGTGGCCATCGTGCTGGCGGCGGGCCAGGGCAGGCGTATGGGGCTGCCGATCAACAAAATCTTCCTGCCCATTCATGGCAAGCCGGTTATCATCTACACGCTGGAAGCCTTTGAGCGCTGTCCAGTGATTGACGAGATCCTGCTCGTCGCGGCGGCTGGCGAAGAGGAGCAGCTTGCCAAGCTAGCACAAGCGGCCCACTGTCAGAAAGTCAGGCGTATCGTCCAGGGTGGTCCGACGAGGCACGCCTCCGAGCAATGTGCGCTGGAGGCCCTGCGTTCGCGCATCGAGAGTGGCGAGATTGACCTGATTCTGATCCATGATGGGGCCCGTCCCTTTGTGCTCCTCGAGCGCATCCAGCAGCTGGTCGAGGCGGCGCGTGCCTGTGGTGGGGCTATTCTGGCCATGCCGCTGCAGGAGGAGGAGCTGATCGTCGAAGTGGATGAGCAGCAGGCCATCTGCCGCCGCTTTGCTGGTCAGCGGGCCTGGCGGGCCCAGACGCCCCAGGCTTTTCGTGCGGCCTGGTTGCTGGCGGCCTACGATCGGGCGCGTCAGGACCAGTTTGAGGGGACCGACACGGCGGCCTCTCTGGAGCGTCTCGGCTATCCGGTGGCGGTGGTCGAAAGCGATCAGAGCAATCTGAAGATCACCACCGCTTACGACCTGTTGCAGGCCGAGCGGCTCTGTCGCCACTATGGTCTCTAGGCGGGTCGGAGGCCGGGTCAGGTGGCTTACCTATTTCTTTCTGATTGGAAGTAGGCTCTGTCTAACGACGTTAGTGACACTTCGCCTTGCTGGCAATGCGTGATGGAGGGCAGGCCCTGGCCGGGCGGGCTGGGCTAGCGAGAGCGCCTTGAGCAAGCGCTTCAGCCAGAGCTGTCCTGTTCGTCTCCATCGCTGATCGATCGTCGAGGAAAGAGGGGGCGTCGCTCGCTATGATAGCCTGCCAGACTGAACTGGACTGCCTCTACTGCGGTCGTCCGACGGTGCACACGGTCTTTTATGCCTCGCTCTATATCAAGCGGATCGTCTGCCATCGTTGTGCCCACGCCGTTGAAAAGCCAGCGGCTGTCTTACTCCGCCAATATTGTCGTGATCTCCCCTGGCGTGCCACCGCCCTCGCGCGTCGCTTAAAGCATGAGGCGCAGGCCGATCCACTGCTCTTCGTCTCCAGCTTGCCCCGGCGCGTGGTCAACAAACCGATCGAGCTTTCCCGTGAGCTAGCCGAGGTCTGTCTGTAGGAGCGAAGTTCTTCGCGGCTCCAGACGGCCACGCGCTCGCCGCGTTAGAGTATGACATCAGGAGGTTCGTATGATCGAGCAAGTTGCCCTCGCTGCCCTGGTGGCCTGGTGCCTGCAGCTGGCTCTGGCCTACTGGCAGGCGCGGCGCTTCTATCGCGACGTGAGTCGTCTGCGCCGGCTCGGGCCTTGCGCCACTGCGATGGCTGGGGGGCGTTACCGCGGGCGCACCTATGTGGTGCTTGTGGCCCATCCCAAGCGGCGGGCTATTCTCGCTGCCCGGCAACTCAGTGGCTTCACGGTCTTTGCGCGGCTCCGTCCCCTGCCCCAGGTTGAGGGGCGTCCGCTCGACGAGCTACTCGTTCCCGAGACGCTTGGGGCGCTTGGGCTGAAGCCGCGCCTGATCGAGGCGGTCAGGACCGCTGCCAGCACGCTTCAGGACTCCTTCGAGCGTCAGACCGCGAAGGTAGCTGGTGGGGGAAACGTGCTCCCCCCGCGGACGTCGCTGCAGCCGCTGGCTTGAAAGGTGGGTAATCACTCACTCGGCTTACTCGCCAAGGCACTCGCTCAGCTCTTCTCACTGCTGAGTAGTCCTCGCCGGCTGCTACCTGGCTCTGGTCCTGGCCAGCTGGCCTGTGTGGTGGTCTGAGAGGACAAAAGATTGTCACAATGTCCTTTTGTCTGGAGGTGACTCTGTGGAGATCGCAGCCCGTATTGCCGAAGGCTTCATCGGCATGTTCCAAAAGGGGGGGACGACCTTTGTTGGTCTGGTCACGGGCATCATCCCCCTGTTGATCGTGCTGATGACTGCCGTCAATGCCCTGGTGCGCCTCATTGGCCCCGAACGGATCGACAAGGTGGCCATGATCAGTAGCCGCAATGTCCTGCTGCGCTATCTGGTCCTGCCCTTTCTGGCCGTCTTCTTCCTGACTAACCCGATGGCCTACACGATGGGGCGCTTTCTGCCGGAGAAGCAGAAGCCGGCCTTCTATGATGCGGCGGTGTCTTTTGTCCATCCCATTCTTGGTCTCTTTCCCCATGCCAATCCGGGTGAGATCTTTGTCTGGGCTGGTATTGCGGCGGGCATTACCAAGCTTGGGCTGGGGCTAGGGGATCTGGCGATTCGCTATTTCCTGGTGGGCCTGTTAGTGATCTTTATTCGCGGGCTGGTGACGGAGCGCATCACGGCCATCATGTGGGCGCGGCGCTCGGTGCCCGAGGGCCAGAGCCAGGGTGAGGAGTCAACGTCGGCAGCCGAGGCGGCCCCTGCTGTGGAAGCGGGCGGGGCGGCCTTCGCTAGCGGAGAGGAGGCGTAGTCATGCAAGTTGTGGCGCGTGGTCTGGAGGCCATTGGGCGGGCCGTTGGCAATGTGGTCGGCATCCTGTATCAGGCTGGCCGTGACACCATTGACCAGGTGATCCGCAATATTCTGCCGTTCATGGCCTTCATTAGTATGGTCATTGGCATCATTCTCTACACGGGGATTGGCAACATTATTGCTCATACCCTGTCGCCGCTGGCCTCGAATATTTTCGGGCTGCTGCTGATGTCGGTGATCTGTGCCATTCCGATTCTGTCGCCGTTGCTGGGTCCCGGGGCGGTGATCGCCCAGGTTGTGGGGACGCTGCTGGGCGTGGAGATTGGCCTGGGCCATATTCCGGCGCAGTATGCGCTGCCGGCCCTCTTTGCTATTAATCCGCAGGTCGGTTGTGACTTTATCCCGGTCGGGTTGGCGCTTGGTGAGGCCGAGCCGGAGACGACCGAGATCGGGGTGCCAGCGGTTTTGATGTCGCGCCTGATCACGGGGCCGCTGGCGGTGGTCATTGCCTATCTGGCCAGCTTTGGGATGTATGCCGGCCATTAGGGCTGGCTGAGTGAATGAATGAGTGAGTGGGGGTGGATAGGGAGGGGTGGAGGGAGGTTGTGCTGTGGCTCAGGCCGGGCGGGGTGACGGCGATGGTGGATTACTCTCGCTGCGCGGCGTTGGTTGCCCGAGGCTGGCTGGTTGGCCTGTTGCCTGTCTGCCTGGTCTGGGCCTGATCGCTTGAGGAGAGAAAGGAGTGTGCGACGATGCCTTATCGTGCTGTGAAGATTGCGCGAGGACGCGGTGGCTGGGGCGGGCCGCTGGTTGTCAAGCCCGAGCCAGGAAAGGATCTGATCTATTGCGTGACCGGTGGGGGCATTCATCCGGTGGCGCAGCGCATTGCGGAGCTGAGTGGCGGGCGAGCTTTCGATGGCTTTCGTTCGTCGGCCCCTGAGAAGCAGATTGCCTGTGTGGTGATTGACTGCGGCGGGACGGCGCGCATCGGGGTCTATCCGATGAAGAAGATTCTGACTATCGATGTGAAGCCGAGTTCGCCCTCGGGGCCGCTGATGAAGTTCATCACGGAGCAGCTCTTTGTGTCGGGGGTGCGCCCCGAGGATGTGACGCTGCTTGAGGAGTCCTGATGACGGGGGCTGGTCGGGCCTCGCTCTCGTTGGCGCTGGCTGGTGCTCTTTGGGCTGCTGGCGAGGGTGGAGTCAGCGCAGGGGCGAGGCAAGGCTGGCGCTGAGTTGTCTAGAGGGCGGGCGGCTGTTGTGAGCGCTTACTCAAGGAGGGAGGAGGAGAGACGGCTATGTCTCTGCTGCGTTTCAATCACTTTCTTGGGGCGGGAATGGCGGGCGCCGAGGGGGCGGGGACTGCTGGGGAGGGGGTGGAGCTGGGTGCGGGGAGGCGGGTTTTGCTCAAGTATCGGGCGATGATTGGGGAGATTGGGCCGCAGGTGCCGGAGTTCCTGCCGCATGGCATTTTGATTTTCTTTGGTCCGCAGGCGCCGGCGGAGCTGCGCGAGGTCTCGCTTGTCCATTCGGGGGCGACGTTGCAGGGGGCGATCGAGGTGGGCGACTGGCTTTGCTTCCGGGAGCCGTCTGACGATGGCGGCGAGGTAGGTCGGGTGTTCACGTATCGGGTGACGGCGGTCGGCGAGGTGGCCAGTGCCAATCTGGCCGAGCTGGGTCATCTGGTGGTGCATTTCGATGGCGCGGCGGAGGCGGCGCTGCCCGGGACGATCTCGGTGGAGCCGGCTCTGCTCCATCTGCCCCCGGTGGGAACCATTCTGGAATTGCTCAGACTGGAGGATTGCCACGAGCTATGAATCTGGTTGCGGAACTTGAGGCGCGTCAGCGCGAGGGGCGTCCGATCCGTGTGGGGCTGGTGGGGGTTGGTCAGATGGGGGCGGGTCTGATTGCTCAGGTGAGTCAGATGCAGGGCATGGAGGTAGTGGCGGCTGCCGATATTGAGACGGAGCGAGCTGTGGCGGCCTTCCGCGCCTGTGGCTATAGTGAGGAGGAGGTGCTGCTCTTGCCGCCTGGGGCCAGCAGCCACGAGGCCGATGCGGCGGTGCGAGCTGGCAAGCGGGTGGTGACGGCGCGGGCGACCTTGGTCCCTGATATCGCTTCGCTGGATGCTGTGGTGGAAGCTACGGGCGTGCCTGCTGTGGGGGCGCTCGTCGCCTATCGGACGATTCTGGCGCGTCGTCATATCATCATGCTCAATGTGGAGACCGATGCTACAATCGGCTATTTGCTGAAGCGTATGGCCGATGCGGCAGGCGTGGTTTATACGACCTCGGCAGGCGATGAGCCGGGGGCGATTTTGGAGTTGTATGATTTTGCTCGCTCGCTCGGCTTTGAGATTGTGGCGGCTGGCAAGGGGAAAAATAACCCGCTGGACCGCGGTGCGACGCCGGAGCAGTTGGCCGAGCAGGCGCGGAGCCGGCATATGAGTCCCCATATGCTGACATCGTTTGTCGATGGGACGAAGACGATGGTGGAGATGACGGCAGTGGCCAATGCGACGGGGTTGGTGCCGGATGTCAGTGGAATGCATGGGCCGCAGGCGACGCCAGAGACGCTGGCGCAGATTTTTTGTCCGCGTGAGGATGGGGGCATTCTGGGACGACGGGGTGTGGTTGATTATGCGCTGGGAAGCGTGGCGCCGGGGGTCTTTCTGGTGATTACGACTCAGCAGCCGAAGGTGATTGAGGATTTGCGCTATTTGCGCCTGGGCGAGGGACCATACTGGGCGCTCTATCGTCCGTATCATCTGGCCAATCTGGAGACGCCGCGTTCGATTGCCCAGGCGGTTCTGTATCAGCAGGCGACGCTGGCGCCAGCGGGGCCACCGGTGGCGGAGACGACGGCGGTGGCGAAGCGCGATTTGCAGGAGGGGGAGGTGTTGGAGGGGTTGGGGGGAACGTCTCTCTATGGCAATATTGAGCGGGTCGAGGTGGCGCGGGCGCAGCGAATGCTGCCGTTGGGGTTGACGGCGCGGGCGCGGGTGCGCCGTCCAGTGGCTCGCGGTCAGACGCTGACCTACGATGATGTGGAGCTGGATGCCCATTCCTTTATAGTGCAGGCACGGCGTATGCAGGATGCACTGATTTACGATGGGGAGCCACCGCTGTAGCTGAGACGATAGGCCCGGTGTCAAGGCAAGGGGGATTACGGTGGATGCACCTCTGATGCTGTTTGCCGTTGATGGCTGGACTGACTGGGCGGGGGCAGATGAGAGCGGATAGCCTGGCTCTCTGCTGCTCCCGCCTTCATTGTGACTGACTGGCTGAACTGACTGGGAGAGGGTCGAGGGTGGGCGTGAAAAGGCCCTTTTGAGGGGCTGATTCGAAACTCTCCGGGCTCTCCCCGGAAATGCGGTCAGAATCTGACCGCATTTCCCTGGGAGCATGCATCTTTTGCTGCTTTTATTATTGAAAGTATGTTGATGCTCTCTCGAAACTCGCCCCTTGCGGCTTGCAAAAAACGAGTTTCGAGAAAGGTCGTGATACGATAGATTTTGGCAGGTGGGAGGAGAAGAAAATGAGGCTCTCAGAAGCCAAAAACGGGGCCTCGATCGTTATAGAATAGGTGAGAAGTATCCCTGATGCTCCTCCGCTGCCTGCGGTTGCAGGGGAGTCGATCCGCACGAGGATACTGAAAGCTTTGAACTGTCTGCTTTCTTTTGAATACAAGCACGGGTTGCAGGGGAGTCGATCCGCACGAGGATACTGAAAGTCGCGCTATTTTATATCGCTTTGTGCATTATTTGCTGGTTGCAGGGGAGTCGATCCGCACGAGGATACTGAAAGATGGCTACAGCGGCGAGAGCCGGCCAGGCTGGCTCGGTTGCAGGGGAGTCGATCCGCACGAGGATACTGAAAGTGCGAGATCTCCCGGCACAGTACCAGCCGGAGGGCGTTGCAGGGGAGTCGATCCGCACGAGGATACTGAAAGGCTGCAACATGGCACAATGTGGGCACGCAAAGCCAAGTTGCAGGGGAGTCGATCCGCACGAGGATACTGAAAGTCGACAGTCGCAAGGAAGCTACGAAAGGAAGGGTGAGTTGCAGGGGAGTCGATCCGCACGAGGATACTGAAAGACGCGGTATCGCGGCTTGCGAGCGGCCAGTCCGTTTGTTGCAGGGGAGTCGATCCGCACGAGGATACTGAAAGATAAAGCGGTCAGCTCATCTTCCGGCTACCGGACGGTCAGTTGCAGGGGAGTCGATCCGCACGAGGATACTGAAAGGTTCTGGCGGTACTGGACGATGGGGCAAATATCATGTTGCAGGGGAGTCGATCCGCACGAGGATACTGAAAGGGTCTTTGGCGGGAGTGCTGCGGGAACCCTGGGGTTCGTTGCAGGGGAGTCGATCCGCACGAGGATACTGAAAGACGTATGAAGATGAACATATACAACAACAATGCTTAGCAAGTTGCAGGGGAGTCGATCCGCACGAGGATACTGAAAGGTGCTGTTAAGTACGTTTCTGAGAACAGGAAAACTAGTTGCAGGGGAGTCGATCCGCACGAGGATACTGAAAGGTGCTCGCCACATAATGCCGCTGCAATGCCATGTGGGTTGCAGGGGAGTAGATCCGCACGAGGATACTGAAAGAACTATTTCGAAGTAGCTGACGCCGTTGGCAGTGGCGTTGCAGGGGAGTAGATCCGCACGAGGATACTGAAAGGCAAGAAGATTTATTTCTCGCGTTCCGGTACAGGCCAGGTTGCAGGGGAGTAGATCCGCACGAGGATACTGAAAGATGACGAAGCTCTAGATGCTGTGTCGCTCTATAGCCGGGTTGCAGGGGAGTAGATCCGCACGAGGATACTGAAAGCGTTCCGGTTGCCAGCGCAGGGTCGACGTCCGGGCACTGAGTTGCAGGGGAGTAGATCCGCACGAGGATACTGAAACACAAGGGTACTGAAAGAAAGCATGAAAAAAAAGCGGCGCCCGCGGGTAAATCCCACGAGCGCCGTTAGCCGTTTGCGGTCACAGCCTACCTGGAGCCGGACATGGCACTATGAACCTCCTGCGCCACTCCCGGCAGATCGTGACGCAGCTCGTAGTCACTTACCAGACAAACCCTCGGTCCAAGCTCCTGCAAGGGATGTCCGGTTTGCTTATAGTCTTGCTCAACAGGATAAGTACCGACAGCGAGCAGGTTGCCATCCTCGTCCTTCGCAAGCAACGGCACTAACTGACCCGCCAGCCAGTCCGGCTGATGACAGTCGTAGCCCTGCAGCGTCAGAAACTGAGCCAGGCCCTCAAGCTGTCGCCTCTGCTCCTCCAGGGAGAAGGCCGCCGGCGCTCGCTGCTCGACAATCGCCTGCAGCAGGCGCCGGCCAAGATGACGGTCGAGGCGATAGTGCAGCATGCGGTTGCCATAGTTGCGCAAACAACGATAACAGGACTGCTCGCAGTGCTCTGGGCACTCCTTGAGAATCTCTAGCGTCTTGTCAAGCAACTGCTCGATCTCCTGGCCTACCTGAGTGGCATAGCCCGCCCCACCGGCCAGCGCATCGAACAGGAAAAAGTCAATACTGCGTCCTACCAGCACGCCATTGCCCATCGGCGTGTAGTTCCAGCCGATGCGCAGCTCGCCCGACTGGATGTCCAGCAGGCGAGTGGCTGCCAGTTGCAGGGCCTGGGCCAGCGTATGGGCGGCGTCCGCCAGCCAGCTCTGCCCAACCTCATAGCGTGTCCCCCAGGGCAGCGTCAGGCGTAGCAACAACAGATCACTTCGGAAGATATGGCCGAGATAGCCATACCAGTATGAGCGGCTTTTACAATATTGCTCCTGGGCACTCAGGAAAGGACGCGGGTGAGCATGATAAGAGGAACCTTCCAGCGCCGCGCTGCTCGCCCCAACCACAGCGGCGCCACAGCTCCGACAGATAGTGAAGCCGGTGCCACCAGGGCCGGCATTGACGATGAGCAGCTCCTGATTCTCCTTGTATGCCCAGGCTGTGCCCCCGTTCGACGTCTCCCGATCCAGACGGTCGCGACTGGTCAAGGGCATCACCTGATGAGCCGCCGTGTAGATGATTCCCTGCTCTTGCTGAGCACTGTGGGCAGACGAGCGACGCTCACGCGAAGTGGCCCCCCACGGCGCAAAGGCTGGCGGATCAAGAATCTCCTGTTCTCGTAAGGGGGTATGACACTGGGGACAGGGCTGTTCC
Organism: Thermogemmatispora onikobensis; assembly: GCF_001748285.1. Classification (NCBI taxonomy): domain Bacteria; kingdom Bacillati; phylum Chloroflexota; class Ktedonobacteria; order Thermogemmatisporales; family Thermogemmatisporaceae; genus Thermogemmatispora; species Thermogemmatispora onikobensis. Next base: position 66,224 of record NZ_BDGT01000031.1, read on the forward strand.
AGCACTCCGGTGCTGCCGTTTTCTCCCTTGCGGGTGGTGGTCTCTTCAAGATAGCCACAGACCTGACAGAGCAGAAAACGTCGTCGGGCCTGCTTAAAGAAGCGCTCCACTGGCGACGGTGCATTGCTGGGTGCCAGACCAGGAAAGAGCGTCACGTAGATGCCGCCGCTCTGATAGGTCTCCTTATTCACCACCAACTCACGCCCGGGCGCGTACTCCGTCAGTGCGATATCGACGCTCTGCTGCGGACGCTCCCGAAAGCCAAATCGCTGATGATTCTTCTTTTCGATGACGAAGCTGCGCAGCTCGCGCGGAAAAGCATACTGTGGCAGCAGGCCCTGATCAAAGAACAGGTCAAGTAAGAGAACCTCTTTCACATCATCGGCGCTGCTGGCGCTCATCCAGCCCGCCGACAGGAGCAGGCGCTGCTCCTCGAACTCCCGCTGCAGCTCCTCCAGACGCTCGCAGAGCCTGGCCCCAATCTCGCCAACGATGGCAAACTTGCGCTCGAGATCGCAGCGCTGACCCTCGATCTCATCTGGCAGCCAGGCGATAACGTGGCGCCTGAACTCAAGGGGGCGCTCTCTGAGCATCTGCTTCAGCCACGTGCCGAAGCGGCTCAACGTCGCCGCTCCTTTCTCTTGGAAGAAATCACTGGCGCGCCCCAGGGCCTCGGGAAGCGAACTGCGCTGTAAAGCGGCCTCCGTCTTGCCCTCCACGTATTCGCGGAAAAAGGTCTGCAGGAGGGCAGCCTGAATGTGGCGCGTGAGCAGGCGCTTGTTAACGGGGGAGAGACGCGGGCAGGGCACCGGATCGCTGATCATCTCCTCGGGGTGGTCGAAGTAGTGGCCGTCATGGCTGCCGTTCTCGCTGTAGGCCAGCACCGTTGAAAGTGCGGCCCCGCGCCGTCCGGCCCGTCCGGCGCGCTGCTGGTAGCTGGCGCGCGTCGGCGGGATGTTGCGCAGGCCCACCCCCAGCAACTGGCCAATATCGACGCCGACCTCCATCGTGGTGGTACAGCTCAGCACGTCGATGGCCGGCTTCTCTGCTGAGATGCCGATCTCCTGAAAGCGCAGCTCGTACTCCTCAGTGGTCGACGAGACCGCCTGACTGTCGCGGTGGGAGAGCTGGGCGGTATGCTCCTCGGCGGTCAGGTGCATGGGACGGCGCTGTCCGGCCAGCACCTGGCGCAATGGCTCGCGATAGAAGGCCGTGCGGGCCTGTAAACTGATGTCCTCGGTAGGGAGAGGCTGCAGATTCTCGCTCCGACAGCTCCTGGCCGGGCAGCGTCCGCGCAGCGGCTGCCAGACGAGCTGTGTGCAGTCGCGACACTGATACCACTTATCGTCAAGAGTCAGACGCAGGGCTAGCTGTTCTGGGCGGAGAAAACGCGGCCCGTTGGAGGAAGAACTGCAGAGTACATCGATCATGGCCTGGCGAAACTCTTTTTCGTTGCCGACCTTGAGCAGCTCTCTGGCCATTTTTTCTGCCTCAAGCGGCGACTTGTCCTCCCGGAAACCTTCGCCGGGGACAGTCATCTGCCGATCCGAGAAGGCGATGCCATCGTCGAAAGCGCTCAATTCAAGCAGTTCGGCGATCCACTGGATCGCCAGGGCCCGCAGCTCCTCATCGCTCAGCCCGCTAGCGGAGAATTTACGGTGCAAGGCCCTGAACGCGGCTGGCGCCGGTTCAATAATGGCGATGCACATGCGTGGCAGCGAATAGAAGCGGTCGGCAACCTGGCGCAGGAGAGCGCGGCGATAGCCAGGGATCAGGGCCGGCGTCCAATCTTCAGCAATGGCCAGGTCTTCATTCTCTTGGTAATCCTGGCGGAACTCGTGGATGCGCCTGAGTAGCTCCTTCTGAGAGTCACCATCGAAAAAGTAGAGATCATATTTAGAACAGACGATGATAAACTCCCGCTGCAGCTTCCCATCGAGCGGCACCAGCTCCTGACCGTGGCGCTGGCGCAGGCGATCCGCGGCCAGGATGAGAGCCTCGCGGAAAGTGTCTAGCTCAACCTCGCGCGGTAGATCGCGCGCCAGACGCGCCGCACGCTGGCGGCCATCCGAAAAGAGCAGGACCTTGCGTCCCATGTTGGGGGCCGCCTCTCGGGCTGGTGTACGTGGCGGCTGCAGCTCAAACTGACGCCGCACCAGGTTGACAAAGGGTTGCTCGCCGCGCGTCGCCAGACTGGCCAGGGCATCAGATGTGGTCAACCGCTTGAGGCAGACCGGGCAGCTCTTCCAGCCATTGCCGGCTGCTGGCTGATCCCCTCCATTGCTGGCGTTAGAACTTGTTTTGCTCTTGTTCTCAGGAGCAGGTCGATAGAGGGTGATAAACTCTTCCTCGCGGCCCCAGGCCCATGTCGATTGTAGCCCTTTCCCGACCACGTAGGCATTGCCAGTTTGGATGTGCAGGCGCAGCTCCTGCAGATGCGACTGTGTGGAATGCTGCCGGGGATGGGGAGAGCCGATCAGGAGCAGCTCCTCATGGGCCTGGTTACGGTCCTCGCCCGGCTCGTGCCAGAGAAACTGAGTCTGGGGGCCAGCGCTGCCCGTCGTCGTGAAAACGCGCAGGAAGAGGGCCCCGCAGTTTCGGTGCGCATACAGCTCGTAGACGCGCGCGCCGCAGTCGCAGTGCAGGCGGGGACTCAGCCAGAGCCGGCCCAGCGTCGACGGTCCGTCTGTCTGGTGCAGGAGCGCGCTACAGCGTGGATTGACGCAGGCGTAGAGCGTCGGCAGGCCGCGAAAGAGGAAATGGGCGCGCACCGGCAGCAGGGGCTGATCATCCTCACGGCAGGCGGCGGCAGCCAGACTGAGCAGGGCACTGGTGGCGCGAACGCGCTCTTGCTCGGAGAGCGACGGGAAAAGCCGGGCGGCCAGCTCGCTCAAGGCGCGGGCCTTGCCGGCGGTCTGGCTCCATAGCAGACGGAAGCTTTGCAGACTGCTCAGGCAGCGACCCAGATAGAGCGGTAACTCGGCCAGGGAGGATGGAGCTGGCCAGCCGAGGCGCTGGCTGAGGTCCTCTACGGCTCGCAGAGCAGCGCCCTCGTCCAGAACTCGATTGGCGAAAGCCGTCAGGTCGAAGGCCGCCAGCGCTGCGCCTTCGGTCTCTGGCGTCGGCCTGGGGAGCGGTCGCCCGTTGACGACGCTGGGAGCCGAGGGCGGCTGGCTTGGCTCGCCACGGACGATGGCAAAGCTGGCGCCGGCTGAGCCGCGGGCCCCTACCAGTCCTTCGGCAAAGGTCAGAATGCCCGTCTCGCCGGCGCTGGGGTCCAGACTGGCGCTGGTCAGAATGTAGCGCACACGCTCGCGCCCGATGCCAAGGCGGGCCTGCAGGCGGCGCAGGAGCAGCGAGATCTCTGCACCGGTGGCACCGCTATAGAGGTGCGCCTCATCGAGCACAATCAGCAGGCTGTTAGCCGGATGGCTCTCCAGCCATTGGGCGGTCTGGGCAAAGATGCTGCGCTCGATGGGGCGCATCAGCATATATTCCAACATGGAATAGTTAGTAATCAGGATGTCGGGGCAGCAGCGCTGGATTTGGTGACGGCTGTAGAGTTCGCGATCGTCAGCGTCGATCTCGACTGCTCCCCGGATGGCGGCATCGTGCAGGCGTTCCAGATTGCAGGCCGGCCAGCGTCCCCTCTCTTCCTGCTCCTGACGTTGCTCTGGGGATACATTGGCGTAGAAATCGAGCAGAGGGAGCAGTTGGGCCTTGTTGCGTTCCTGGCTCATCTGGCCTGGGTAGGGAGTACGTGAGGTATACATGCCGAAGCGAAGCGGGCGGCTAACGCCGTAGCGCTCTTTGAACCAGCGAGCAAAGGCATGATTGCCGAAGAGACGGCGCAGGCGGACCAGTTGATCGTTGACGAGGGCATTGGTGGGATAGAGAATGAGGGTACGCATACCGGGTAGGGCAAAGCTCTCGCGGCGCTGCCCGGCTTCGTCGAGGCTGCGGGCAAGGATCGTAAGCAGGAAAACCTCCGTTTTGCCCGAACCGGTGCCGGTGGTCAGGATCAGATCGCGGTCTTGTCCGAGCAGGGCCTCCAGGGCCTCGCCCTGGTGGGGATAGGGCTGGGGAGGGATGAGTGGAGGCAGGCCAGTAGCCTGGCCAGCCAATTCGGCCAGGGCCTGGCCTATGACGGGCGGCAGATCCAGGTTGGTATAAGAGCGCCCGCCAGGGTAGCCAGGGGTGCTTTCGATATAGGGTTCGCGTGCAATGACCTTCGGCTCCTCCAGCAGCCGGCGACGCTCCTCAACGACGTCGCTGTGACGAATAGGATATTGGGCCTCAATATAACGGATCAGTTGCTGCTGAAGCTCGCGCGCGATCGTTGAAAGGTCATAGTGCTGTTGGCTGGTGGTCTGATTCATAAGTGCTCCTTGTTTCAAGCTCTCACCGCAGAGCCTGCTGCCGGGAAGGTCGGTGAGGGCAAGGAAAGCTCAGGAACAGGTTTCCTCTATCGCTGTGGTGTCAGACCGTGATAGGCGAGGCGATCAAGGCGGGGCGGGCGCTCAGCGCGGACAGTCCTTTCTGAGCGGAAGAGGGCCGGGCTGGGAAGCCTGCGCCGCTTCTCTCACGCTGGGAATCGAAGTGCTGCCAATTATAGCATGGCTCTGCTGCTTCAGTAAAGTGTGCCTCCTGTCTGCTCTGCTGGAGGCTGCCATAATTCGCTCTGAGGGAGTGGGCAGAGAGAGGGATCAAGCAAGCAATAGGTCTCTGCCCGGGGTGCGCGGGACGAGCCTGGCCAACCGATTGTTGGCTCGCTCAGGGCAGTGCTCTGGGTGGGGACTCTGGCCGTTGGGATGGCGAGGTAGGCTCTGCCTGCTCCAGCCAGAGGAGCAGCTCGGGCGGGCACTCTTCCCAGGGGACATAGTCTAGCACCGCCGAAGCCGGCACGTCGAGCGGCAGATCGAGGCGCTCGTGAACCTGTTGCCGGTGGGCGTAGACGGTGTTGCGACTCACTCCCAGGCGCCTGGCCACCTGGGCAGGTGTCAGGCCGAGACGCAGTAAGAGGAGCACCTGCCAGCGTCGCTGCCCGCGCAGGAGGCCGGGGCGGTTATTGGATTCTCGGGGGGGCGGGGCCTGGATGGCTGGCAGTGGCGAGGCGGGCGGCAGGGGAGGGAGTGGCTCAGGAGGGAGCAGCTCGGGTGGACAAAGCTCCCAGGGAATATGAGGCAGCAGATGGCTGCGACGTGGCAGGCCGAGGCGATGGCGTAGCTGTGCGAGCTGGACGGTGACCGTGCCGGGAGACAGGCCCAGCTGCGCGGCAATGGCCCGGCGCGAGTGGCCCAGGCGCAGCAAGAGGACGATCTGCCACTGGCGACGGGTGAGGGGGCGTCGGAGCCGCCGACTTGCTGATCCAGAGTGCGAGCGTGGTGAGGGTGAAGTCATGAGATGATCCTCCTTCTGACTGAAGCATCATATGGCCTGACCTGCCGACAGGCGATCAGCCAGAGAGCTGGCGGACCTCCTGCCGGTGGCCTGGCTGACGAGCAAGCGGATGAATGGACGAATAGCTATCAGGATGAGCAAGCAAGCTATCTATGATCAAGGGAAAAAGGAGGGGGGTGGCAGGGACTGGGCGGTAGGGACTGGGGGGAGCGCAGGCGGGGGAGGGAGTGGGGTGAGGTGTGGACCAGGCGAAGAGGATAGGAGATTGTGGACAATGGTGAGCAGGTCGGCGATGGTGAAGGGTTTGGCCAGGAAAGCGGAGGCGCCGGCCAGGCGAGCCTTGAGGCGGTCGAGGGTGCTGTGACGGCAGCTCAGCATCAGAATGGGCAGGCGGGACAACTGGGGAGAGCGGGTCTGGTGGCGCAGGAGATAGGTGAGCTGGAGACCGGAGAGATGGGGCAGGAGCCAGTCGAGCAGGAGCAGATCGGGCGGGGGTGCTCCGGGGCTGGTCAGCGCTGAGAGGGCGCTGAGGCCGTCGCTGCAGGTCTGGACCTGGTAGCCGGCGCGGCTGAGGGCCACGCGCAGCACCGTTCGACAGACCAGCGAATCGTCAACTACGAGAATGGTCGGTCCTGGGCGCATGATCTTGGCCTCCTTTGCTTGGATGTATTCCTCACTTCCCTCTTGGGTTACTCATGTTCATAGATTGATTTTTTCTTGCACTCGATGTATGCTCAAAGGCATGAGGATATCTTACGGCACTCGCTTGTTCCTGCCAGCTCATCTGGCGCTCCTTTGATAGGGAGCTTGTTTTTGCAGAGAGTATAGCTGGGAAAAGTGGGAAAGCAATTGTATTCCTGAAACTTCAGCAACGACAGCTTATCTTCAGGCCAGCGAAGGTCGGGAGGGTTGGTAACGGTGATGAGAAGTGTACACCAGGCGCGTGACTTGGGGCTATTTGTGGAGAATCTGCGCGCCCAGGCTGGCCTTTCGTTAACCACGCTGGCCAGTCTGGTAGGAAGCAGCAAGAGTACGCTCTCGCGACTGGAACAGGGACAAATTCCTCTGCCCGCACGCGGCAAAAACCGTATGCTACTCATTGCGCTGGTGCATCTGCTCTGTAACGCGGCCAGCGAACGCGATCGTATCCTCTCTCTGGCTTCTATTGATCCGGCCTTGCTCACTCTTGGAGAGCTGATTGTCCTGGGCCTCTGGCCGCCATCTTCCTCTCACGGTGTTCGCTCGCTGCCCCGTGAGGATGTGGAACAAGGCAGGGTAGAAGTACTACGGCTGTTGACACAACTGGAAGAGTGGATGCGTGAGCCTGCGGTCTCTCATTCAGAGCAGGTGAGTACACTCCTACGTCGAAAGATCGCTCGCTATCGCGTATTGCTTGAAGAACTGGAGCAGCAGCTTACCTGGATTCAGCATACTTCCCACCTCGGAGAGCCAGGCGCTTCCCCAGGACATGGAACGCATCTCGATCAAAGCCGCAATATGCAAACTGGTACCTCTCCCGTTGAGGAACGATCACAGACATCTTCTTCCTCTGCACTATCTCCTGACCTCTTCAACCTGGCGTCAGCAAGAGCGCGCTGGCTGATGCAACAGGCAGGTGTTGAACGCTTTGCTGTCGACGAGTGTATTGTGCTCACCGCCAGCGAAGGCTTTAGAGGCTGGGACAAGAGGCAGATCCAGATGACGACCCTGGCGCAGCCGTGGCCCCTCCCCGAGGATCTGGCTGCCGTCCTGCGCGAGCGGCGGGCGGCATTGGAGGAAAGTGCGCTCAACGCTCCACACTATCAACTGGTCTCGCTGACCCCAGCCTGGAGTGAGCTTGATGGTTTGAAGCTCATCCTGGCCCCGCTCCGTTTCTACGATTATATGGCATTGCTTCCGATCCTTGATAAACCACTTCTCCCCTCTCAAGATGGTCGGCTTCTGAGTATTCGCGAGAAATATGGAAGTGCTGCCTTATATACCCGCTCTTACTCCCGCAGTGTGGCCTTGATACCAGCGCCGGTAAGCATTCAGTGTCTGTTAGAGACGCAAGATGAACGCCTGGTACTTGTGCAGCGCTCGGAAGCGGTGGCATTCTATCCTGGTTGCTGGTCAGCATCCTTCGAAGAGACCATGAATGCGCCAGGGCAGGTTGCTGGGTCCTTTCAGTCGGGCGATGCTCATGTCTTCGACGCTGCTTATCGCGGACTGGAGGAAGAGTTTGGCCTACCGGCGGAAGCGGTCGAGGAGATGAAAGCTCTCTCGCTCAACGTCGAATATCCGACGCTCTCGGTTGATGTCTTCATGCTGATCAAGCTGGCGCGGCCTTTCGCCGCTGTCAAGGAGCGCTGGCTCATCAGTGCGCGTCACCGCGACGAGGCGCTACAGATGACAGGGATCGCGTGCCGGCTTGACGAGGTGGTGGCGACGCTCTTTGCACCTCGCCAATGGCACCCGACGTCACGGATGCGCCTGGTTCAATGGCTCATTCAGCGCTATGGGTTGGATGCCGTGGTGGCGGCAATCAAGGAACAGAGCCAGAGTGTAGCGCTATCTGATGGACCAGCACAGGAAGATCAAGAACGCCGATTAGGGCTATCCGAGGCGACTGGTGCGGTACTGTTGGGAGCGACTGGAACGGCTCGTGACGAGCGAGAGGAGGTGAAGCCAGTGATTGGAGCGGCCTATGGCGCCGAGCAGAGGTCACGATCTGACAAAGCGCTCTCGCTCTCAGATCTGGCTGCACCTGAGACTGTGCAGTTGATGCAAGAGGCCGGGATTGACAGTCTGGCTGTAGATGGACTGATTATGCTCACCAGCAGTGCTGCCTTTCAGGGCTGGCTGCCTGCCGACATTGTGACGAGGCGGCTGGCCAGGCCGTTGCCGGTTCCCGAGGAGGTCGAACGTTGTCGGCAACGCTATTTGCCTCCGGTAGCCGCCCATTTTACCAATTCCTCTCATTATCGCCTGGCTACTTATACTCCCGCCTTCAGTGACCGTCGAGGGCTGGAAGTGATGCTAGCACCGATCGGCTTCCATGACTATTATCCGCTGGCGTATGCTCTAGATGAACCGTTGTTGGAGGGTCCGACGGGGCCGTGTAGTCTGCGCCAGAAGTATGGGGTGACAGCTTTGCATTATCTTCCCGGGGTCTATCCGGCGCTTCCCATGCCGGTGAGCCTGCAGGGAGTGGTACTGACCAGTGATCAGCAGGTCATACTGATGCGGCGCTCGGAGGCAGTAGCATTCTACCCTGGTTGTTGGTCAGTATCTTTCGAAGAGACTATGAATGCGCCGGGCCTGGACCCGCGCGGGCACGAGCGTTCGGGTGATAGTGATTTCTTTGCTTGTGCTCGGCGTGGAATCAGGGAGGAATTTGGGCTAGGGCCAGAGGCGATTGAGGAGATCAGGATACTGTCGTTAAACCTTGAGTACTGGCTGCTGGCGGTCGCTGTAGTGGCGGTGATCCGTTTACGTGTTCCAGCGGATGAGGTACGTAGGCGCTGGCTGTTGCAGGCGGCTGATCGGGATGAGGCTGCCCAACTGAGCACGTTCACGCTGACTCTGGGAGCGGCTTTACAGGAGCTGGGCAGTGGGAGGCGCTGGCATCCGACGGCACGCATGCGTCTGCTCCAGATGCTTTTTCATGTCTACGGCGTTGATGAGGTGCAAAGAGCGCTGGCTCATCAGGTGTGATCTGCATTGAGGAGCGCCTGTTTGCAGCGCGGGCCGGCGGCTGGTCCGCGAGCTTTTTGTTTTTGGGGAGGAGAGAAGAGAGGGAGGAAAGGGAGCCTGGCCAAAAAATGGCCCATTTGAGAGGCCGATTCGAAACGCTCCCGCGGGTGCCCCCCAATCCGGTCAGATTCCGGCCACTTTTGGCCGGAATCTCGCACCTTTTGCTGTTTTTATAACCGAACATATATTGGTGCTTTCTCGAAACTCGCCCCTTGCGGCTTGCAAACAACGAGGTTCGAGAAAGGTCGTGATACGATAGATGTTGGTAGCTGGGGAAGGGAAAAAACGAGGCGTTCAGATGCCAAAAATGGGGCCTCGATCGTTCTAGAATAAGTGAGAAGTATCCCCGATGCTCTTCCGCCGGCTGCGGTGGCAGGGGACTCGATCCGCTAGAGGATACTGAAAGCTTGGGCGTCGAGATGAACACTGCACGGCCATTGGGTGGCAGGGGACTCGATCCGCTAGAGGATACTGAAAGGACCAATGAGAATCGCGCGTAAGAGATCACCGTGACTGGTGGCAGGGGACTCGATCCGCTAGAGGATACTGAAAGAGAATACAAATCCGTCTTCTTCAGCAGCATCTTCTGTGGGTGGCAGGGGACTCGATCCGCTAGAGGATACTGAAAGCAAAGTAGCCACATGCGAAGTACGTGTACTTCGGCGTGGCAGGGGACTCGATCCGCTAGAGGATACTGAAAGTTCTATGGCCGGGGTTACCCCCCATTTTCGACAGCTCAGTGGCAGGGGACTCGATCCGCTAGAGGATACTGAAAGCCTTGCTCCTGTCAGGTTGGTTGGTAGGATTAGAGTGGCAGGGGACTCGATCCGCTAGAGGATACTGAAAGCACGCTGCTGGATCTGCCGCAAGAAGCGGGCGCGCGGTGGCAGGGGACTCGATCCGCTAGAGGATACTGAAAGAACACCTCGGCCAGGAGACGCAACGAGCGCTTTGGCCGTGGCAGGGGACTCGATCCGCTAGAGGATACTGAAAGATTGCAGTTGCAGGGTCGTGCTCAATGCATCAACTGTGGCAGGGGACTCGATCCGCT